>NZ_JBSGBK010000028.1:0-92412 GCF_053601215.1 Amycolatopsis sp. NPDC004772 | reverse complement strand
CCCACCCCCGCCGCGGTCGCTCCGCCCCCGCCTTTGGGCCGGCGCCTCTCCCGCGGGGCCGCCCCTCCCCTGTTCCCCGGGCCCCCCCCCCCCCCGCGGGGGGGCGGCGGGCCGCCCCCCCCCCCCCCCCGCCACATTGGGGCGCTGGCGACCGGCCAACGAGGTGAGCCGGGCCGGAATGGCCGAAGGCCACCACCCACGACTCTAGTTCGCGGGTGGTGGCCTTCGGAGCTGGTGGCTAGCGCCGCATGAACGGCGGGACGTCGACCTCGTCGTCCGACGGGTCGTCGTGCACCGGCATCGCGCGGCCCGGCAGGCTGCCCTGGGTCGCGTTGGAGCCGAGCGGCGAGTAGCCGCGCGAGCCGCCGCCGGGCTGCGGGAGCCCGCCGGCCGGCTGGCTGCCGGTGGGCGAAGGCAGCGTCGAGTGCGACCGCGGCGGCGCCACGGGGTAGCCGGAGCTGCCCGCGGACGGCACCGGGGTGGCGCCCGACGGCGGCGTCGGCGGGTTCGAGACCTGGCCCGCCGAGGCCGAGGCCGTGGTGGCCGACGCGCGCGAGCCGGACCCGAAGGTCGACGGGTCGAGCTTCTTGTGCGTCGGCGCGCCGGCGTCGAACCCGGCCGCGATCACCGTGACCCGGACCTCGTCGCCGAGGGAGTCGTCGATGATCGTGCCGAAGATGATGTTGGCGTCCGGGTGCGCGGACTCCTGCACCAGCGACGCGGCCTCGTTGATCTCGAACAGGCCCAGGTCGGAGCCGCCCGCGATGGACAGCAGCGCGCCGTGGGCGCCGTCCATCGACGCCTCCAGCAGCGGCGAGTTGATCGCCTTCTCCGCGGCCTGGATGGCCCGGCCCTCGCCGCGCGCCGAGCCGATGCCCATCAGCGCGGAGCCCGCGCCGGACATGACGCTCTTGACGTCGGCGAAGTCGAGGTTGATCAGGCCCGGGGTGGTGATCAGGTCGGTGATGCCCTGGACACCGGAGAGCAGCACCTCGTCCGCGGAGCGGAACGCGTCCATCAGCGAGACGCCGATGTCGCCGAGCTGCAGCAGCCGGTCGTTGGGGATCACGATGAGCGTGTCGCACTCGTTGCGCAGCGCCTGGATGCCCTCTTCGGCCTGCTTGCCGCGCCGCTTGCCCTCGAAGGTGAACGGGCGGGTGACCACGCCGATGGTCAGCGCGCCCAGCTTGCGGGCGATCTGCGCGACGACCGGCGCACCGCCGGTGCCGGTGCCGCCGCCCTCACCCGCGGTCACGAACACCATGTCGGCGCCCTTGATGACCTCTTCGATCTCTTCGCGGTGGTCTTCGGCGGCCTTCTGGCCGACCTCGGGGGCGGCGCCCGCGCCGAGGCCACGGGTCAGTTCGCGGCCGATGTCCAGCTTGACGTCGGCGTCGGACATGAGCAGTGCTTGTGCGTCGGTGTTCACCGCGATGAACTCGACACCCTTGAGGCCGACCTCGATCATGCGGTTCACGGCGTTCACGCCGCCACCGCCGATGCCGACCACCTTGATCACCGCAAGGTAGTTGTGCGGGGGCGTCATCGAAGTCCGCCTTCCTGATCGTTGTGCCCGTACAGCCCGCCGGCCGAACCCTCGACCTCAACCCCAGATCGAGAGTTATGTCAACCGCCGACGTTAGGCAGGACGGTAGGCACCAGGCAGGCTCTAATCCAGTAGGCACGCCGTGTGTCGCAAAGGTGTTTTGCCACAACACCTTCGGGCGCGCAAGAGCGACGGGCCGCGAACACCCCCGGAGCCCGATCTGGTATGGCCGCCCGCTCAGGCCGGCGCGGGCATGCTCATGAGGACGTCCGAGGGGGCTCCGGTGGCCGATCCACCGGGCGGTTCGACGCTCACCGCGACCTTGTCGGCACCGCCGACGCCGTCCGCGACGACCAGGCCGCCCTGGTCCGCCGCGGCGATCACCCCGGCCGAGCGCGGCGCGTCCGCGCCGGTGATCAGCCAGGCTTCGTAGACCTTCCCGCCCGGCTGGGCCGGCAGGCCCGCGTCCATCACCATCACCCGGTTGAGCGACCGCGACAGGACGACCGTGACCCCGCCGCCGATCGGGGCCTCGCCGTGCACGGTCTTCGCGTCCGGGGCCGCGAGCAGCGCCGCCACCGGCGCGAACTGCTGTTTCGCCTGGTCGAGCCGGCTCTGCGCGGTCTGCAGCTCCTGCCGCTGGGTCAGCGCGATGCCGCCGAACACCCCGCCCGCAGCCAGGCCGACGACGGCGGCCGCGGCCGCCACGACGACCGCCCAGCGCGGGGCCCGCGCCGAACGGCGGTGCCGGTCGGGCGAGCCGGGCCGGGTCCGCGGCGGCAGCTGCCGGGTGGCGTGCATGGCCGTCATGACGCGGTCCTTGAAGTGCGGCGGCGGCTCCTCGGCCATCGCCGCGCCCAGCCGGGCCGCCGTCGCGCGCAGCTCGGCGACCTCCTGCGTGCACGAGTCGCACTGCTCGAGGTGCCGGGCGAACTCCGCGCGCTCGACGTCGTTGACGGCGTCGAGCGCGAAGGCACCGGCCAGGGTGTGCATCTCCGGGGTGCTCAAGCGGTCACCCCCAGGCAGTCCCGCAGGCGGATCAGCCCGTCCCGCAGCCGCGTCTTGATGGTTCCCTGCGGCGTCGACAGCACTTCGGCCACCTCGCGATACGTATAGCCCTGGTAATAGGCGAGCAGCACCGATTCGCGCTGCAGATCGGTCAGGAAGGACAGGCACCGGCGCACCTGGGAGCGTTCGAGCCGCGCGGTGACGGACTCGGCGACCTCGTCGAACGGACGGCCGCGGGCGGCCTCGAAGGTCGCCTTCTGCTCGCGTTCGGTGCTCGCCCGGGCCGAGCGGACCCGGTCGACGGCGCGGCGGTGGGCCAGCGTCATCGCCCAGTTCAGCGCCGAGCCCTTGTCGGGCGCGTACCGGGTCGCGGTGCGCCACAGCTCGACGAGGACTTCCTGGGCGACCTCTTCGGACTGGGCCGCGTCGCGCACGATCCGCCGGACGAGGCCGTAGATGGGGCCCGCGAACTGGTCGTAGAGCAGCTCGAAGGCGCGCTCGTCACCCTTGGCGACGCGCACCATGAGCTCCTCCGCGGACGGCACAGCCGGACCGGCCGGGACTTCCGAGGGCACGGGCGCCATCCGGCGCGGGCGGGCCGGCTCATCCATGCAGCTGTCCTCCGGCGTTCTGCGGGGTGCGCGGCACGACCGCGGCCTTCCGCAGCCACAGGGCGACGCCGTGGCGGCGGATCAGCGCGGACACCCGCTGCGGGAGCAGCGGCCGGGCCAGCACGAGCCGGGCCAGCCACCGCGGGTTCACCGGGCGGCGAACTCCCCGCAGCGTAGCGACCAGCGGGGTCGAGGTCCCGCGGCGCAACGCCACGGTGAGGTCGAGCAGCGCCTCCGGGCGCGGCAGGCGCATCCGGTACTCGCCGTCCATCTCCTGGAACGGCGAGACGTAGAACTCCTTGGCCGCGCGGGCCCGGCCGGCCTCGTCGGGGTGCAGCAGGTAGGCGTGGCGGCCGCCGTAGGTGTTGTGCACCTCGGCGACCACGCACGCGAGGCGGCCCTGCGCGTCGTGGCACCAGTAGACGCTGATCGGGTTGAACACGTACCCGAGCACGCGCGCGGCGGCGAGCATGACGACCTTCCCGCCGCGCAGGTCGACCCCGCGTTCGGCGAGCCAGGCGTCCAGCTTCTCCCGGATGCCGCGGGGATCCGTGGCCACGAAGTGGTCGCGGCGGTCGAAGCGGGCGAACGGCCGCAGCCACCACGGCAGCCGCGGGAGGTCGTCCAGGTCGACGCGCCACAGGTAGACGCGGTGGGCGAACGCGTGCGGCGGGTCGATCCGCCGCACGTGCGCGACCGTGGCGTCGTAGAGCGCGTTCGTCACCAGGTCACCCCCAGGCTTTCCGCGGCGCGGGCGCCCGAGGAGCAGCCGTCCTCGTGGAAGCCCCAGCCGTGGTAGGCGCCCGCGTAGGCGAGCACGCCGTCGTTGAGCTCGGGCAGCCGTCGTTGCGCGGCAACGGATTCCGGCGTGTAGACCGGGTGCTCGTACCGCATCCGCGCGACGACGTGGTCCTCGCCGGGGCCGTCGCCGGGGTTGAGCGTGACGACGTACCCGGTCGGCTCGTCGAGCCGCATCAGGCGGTTCATGTCGTAGCTGACCTGGACCGCGCCGGTGGGCGCGCCGCAGACGGGCGCGCGGTAGTTCCACCCGGCCCGCGCGTCGGGCAGGGTCGGCAGGACGCTCGTGTCGGTGTGCAGCCAGGCCTCGTTCTCGGAGTACCGGAACGCGCCGAGCACCTCGCGCTCGGCGGCGGTCGGGCCGGCCAGCAGGGCGAGCGCCTGGTCGGCGTGGGTGGCGACGACGACCTTGTCGACCCGGTGCGGCGTGTCGGCGTCGTCGCGGATCTCGACGCCGCTGCCGGTCCGCAGCACCGACCGCACCGGCGTCGACAGGTGCACGGCGGTGAGCTGCTTCGCCGCGAGCTCGACGTACTCGCGCGAGCCGCCTGCGACGGTCCGCCAGGCCGGCGAGTTCTTCACCGTGAGCATGCCGTGGTTGCGGAGGAACTCGAACAGGTACCGCGCGGGGTACCGGAGGGTGTCGGCGCGGTCGGCCGACCACACCGTCGAGACCAGGGGCAGCATGAAGTGGTCGACGAAGTACCGGGTGTAGCCGCCGATGGCGAGGAACGCGCCGAGCGTGACGTCGCCGGCGTCCGGGGCGGCCAGCAGCCGCTTCGCGTGCCGGTGGAACCGCTTCACCTCGGCCAGCATCCGCAGGTAGCGGCCGCGGAGGGCGTTGCCGCGCTGGGCGAACAGCCCGGGCAGGCCCTTGGCGCCGGCGTACTGGAGGCCGCAGCCGTCGCAGCGGATGCTCATCGACATCTCGGTGTCGCGGGTGCGCACGCCCAGCTCGCCGAAGAGTTTCAGCAGGGTCGGGTAGGTGCGCTCGTTGTGGACGATGAAGCCGGAGTCCACGCCGACGGTGCCGCCGTGGGTGCTGGGCACGTCGTGCGTGTGCGCGTGCCCACCCAGGCGGTCGTCGGCCTCGAACAGCAGAACTTCGTACTTGCGCTGCAGCAGGTATGCGGCGGTCAGTCCGGCCACCCCGCTGCCGATGACGCCGATGCGTTCTCCCGTGATCTCCACACCGGTCCTTCGGGACCGCGGCCCGGCCGGATTGCCGGGCCGGCCGACCAATCCACCGGGGCGGGCGGTGCGAATCCCGGCTATGCCGCACACCACCGCGCACCAGCTAGCCTCGTTCGCCGCGAAACTCCTCGGCGGCCCGCTCCCCGTGGGCCTGCGGACCTGGGACGGCACGCGCGCCGGCCCGGAGGACGCACCGACGGTCGTGCTCCGCAACCGCCGCGCCCTGCGCCGCCTGCTCTACGCGCCCGGCGAGCTGGGGCTCGCGCGCGCCTACGTCACCGGCGACCTCGACGTCGAAGGCGATCTGGCCGACGGCTTCCGCCGGATCTGGGCCCTGACCCGCTCGGGGGAGCTCAACCGGGCGAAGCTGGGGCCGCGGGAGTGGGCCGACGCCGTCAAGCTGGCCGCGCGGCTCGGCGTCGCCGGGCTGCCGCCGAAGCCGCCCGCCGAAGAGGCGCGGCTGTCCGGGAAACTGCACAGCCTGCTGCGCGACCGCTCCGCCATCGCCCACCACTACGACCTCAGCAACGCCTTCTACCAGCTGCTGATGGACGAGTCGATGGCGTACTCGTGCGCGTACTTCACCTCCGAATCGCAGAGTCTCGAACAGGCCCAGCACGACAAGCTGGAGCTGATCTGCCGCAAGCTGGGGCTGCGGCCGGGCATGCGGCTGCTGGACGTCGGCTGCGGCTGGGGCTCGCTGCTCGTCCACGCGGCCAAGCACCACGGCGTCGAAGCCGTCGGCGTCACGCTCTCGGCCGAGCAGCTGCAGCACATCCGCGGCCGGCTCGCCCAGCACGACCTCGAAGACCGCGTCGAGGTGCGGCGGCAGGACTACCGGGAGCTGCCGGACGGGCCGTTCGACGCCGTCGCGTCGATCGAGATGGGCGAACACGTCGGCGAGGTCAACTACCCGGCGTACGCGGCGACGCTGCACCGGATGGTGAAGCCGGGCGGGCGCGTGCTGCTGCAGCAGATGTCGCGCGGGAACGTCGCCCCCGGCGGCGGCGCGTTCATCGAGCGCTACATCGCGCCGGACATGACCATGCGGCCGGTCGGGCGGACCATCGACCACCTGGAGACCGCGGGCCTCGAGGTGCGGGACGTGCACGCGCTGCGCGAGCACTACGTCTGGACGGTCCGGGCCTGGGCCGCCACCCTGGAGGAGAACTGGGCCGACGTCGTCGCGCTCATCGGCGAGACGGGCGCGCGGGTCTGGCGGCTGTACCTGGTGGGCGGGGCGCTGGCGTTCGAGGAGAACCGGATGGGCGTGGACCAGATCCTGGCCGTGCGGCCCGGCGAGCACGGCCGCAGCGGCCTGCCGGCGACGCGGGAGTGGTGACGATGCCCCAGCTGCTCGTCACGGCCGCCGTCACCCTGCTGGCGGTGGCGGTGACCTTCGGGATCGCGCGGGCGCGCAAGCGCTACGACACGATCGACACCTTCTGGGGGCTCGGGTTCGCGCTCGTCGCGATCGCCGCCTTCCCGTTCGGCGACGGCCCGCTCTCGCTGCGGCTCGTGGTGGTGCTCCTGACGGTCGTCTGGGGCGTGCGGCTTTCGGTGCACCTGCACCTGCGCAACCACAAGCTGCCGGAGGACCCGCGGTACGCGCGGATGGGCCACGGGCCGCTGAAGATGTTCCTGCGCGTGTACCTGTTCCAGGCCGTGGTGCTGTACTTCGTGTCGCTGCCGGTGCAGTTCGCGGTGGACGGCACCGGGATCGGCGTGCTCGGCTGGCTCGGGATCGTGGTGTGGCTGGTCGGGTTCGCGTTCGAGACGATCGGCGACGACCAGCTGCGCCGCTTCAAAACCGACCCGGCCAACCGCGGCCGCGTGCTGGACACGGGGTTGTGGCGCTACACCCGGCACCCGAACTACTTCGGCGACGCGTGTGTGTGGTGGGGCCTCTACCTCCTGGCGTGCTCGACGTGGCCGGGCGCGGCGACCGTCCTCTCCCCCGTCGCGATGACGTTCACCCTGGCCCGCGGGACGGGAAAACCGTTGCTGGAGAAGGGCATGGCCCGCACGCGCCCGGCGTACGCGCACTACGTCGAGCGGACCAGCGGCTTCTTCCCGTTGCCGCCGAAGAAGGTCACTCCCCGGTGAGGCCGTCGGTGAGCTCGCGCAGCACGTCGAGGTGCCCGACGTGCCGCGCGGTCTCCTCGATCATGTGCGCGACGACCCAGCGGACGTTGAAGGTCTCGGCCTTGTGCGTCACTTCGTCGTCGAGCCCGTGCTCCGCGACGATCTCGCGGCTGCGGGCGCACTGCTTCTCGTAGTCCGCGAGGAGCTGCTCCACCGGCACGCCGGGCGGGATCCGGAACTCCGCGTCCGGATCCTGCTCGAGCTTCTCCTCCCAGGTGTCCTCCTCGCCGTCGACGACCACGCCGAACCAGAACCACTCGTTGAGCGTGAGGTGGGCGACGAGCCCGGCGACGGTCATCAGCTCGCTGGGCAGGTGCACCTGGCGGGACTGGGCTTCGGTGAGGCCGCCGGCCTTCCAGGCGACCGTGGCGCGGTGGTGGTCGAGCAGGCCGGTGAGGACTTCGCGTTCGCCGCCGGTGAGCGGCGCCTCGGGGCGCTTCGGTCGTTCGGTCATGGACGGGACTCTGCCAGAGGGGTCCGACAAGATTACCTTGCGCACGATGTAATCGTGGGCTAGGTTTACCGACGTGCCAGACGAATTCCGCCTCGACGAGCAGGCCTGTTTCGCGCTGTACGCGGCATCGCGAGCCGTGACCGACGCGTACCGGCCGCTGCTCGGCGAGCTGGATCTCACCTATCCGCAGTACCTCGTGCTGCTGGTGCTGTGGGAGTCCGACGCCCGGCCGGTCAAGGAGATCGGCGAGGCGCTGCACCTGGACTACGGCACGCTTTCCCCGCTGCTCAAGCGGCTCGAGGCCAACGGGCTGGTGACGCGGACACGGCTGCCCGCGGACGAACGCACGGTGGTGGTCAGCCTGACCGAGCAGGGCCGGGCGGTGCGGACGCGCGCCGCCGGTGTCCCCTCGGCGATCGGCTGCGCACTGGGCCTCGAGGACGACGAGCGGCGGGAACTGATCAAGACCCTGCGGCGGCTGACGGCGTCGGCCACCGCGTACGCACCCGAGCACTGAGGAGGCTTTATGCCCAGCCGTGACGCCACCACCCACTGGGTCGGCGGACTGAACAGCGGGAAGGGCGAGGTCACGCTGGACTCGTCCAACGCCGGCACGTTCGCGGTCTCGTTCCCGACCCGCGCGGGCAACCCGGACGGCCAGACGAGCCCCGAGGAGCTCATCGCGGCGGCGCACTCGTCCTGCCTGGCGATGAACCTCTCGGGCGTCCTGGAGGCCCAGAAGCTCACGGCGGACTCGATCGACGTGAGCGCGGAGGTCACCCTCGGCCCGGCGCAGGGCGGCGGCTTCGAGATCAGCGGCATCGCGATCACCCTGCGGGCGTCGATCCCGGGCGTGACGGCGGAGCAGTTCGCGGAGTACGCCGAGACGGCCGAGAAGACCTGCCCGGTGTCGAAGGCCCTCGCCGGCACCACGATCACCATGGACGCGGCACTCGCCTGATCCCCCGGTGAACGGCCCCTCGCCCGGTCCGGGTGAGGGGCCGTCCGTTCACGCTCAGCCCCGGCCGAATGCGGCCAGCGCAAGGGGTTCCCACTTGCGCCACCCCTCCAGCCGGTCCCGGTACTCGGCCTCCACGGCCGCGAACGACTTGCCGAAGAACATCCGGTGCGGCGGGTTTTCCGTGTCCGCCAGCTCCAGCATCGGCTCGCGGGTCGCCCGCGGGTCGCCGAGGTCCCACTCGATCCGGGTCGCCTCGCGCACCGCGTCGTAGGCCGGGTCCGGTTCGCTCTGCCGGACGCTGCCCCCGCCGAAGTCCGTGCGGTACGGGCCCGGCTCCAGGCAGATCACGTCGATCCCGGAGGCCGCGACCTCCTGCCGCAGGGACTCCGAAAGGCCCTCCACCGCCCACTTCGACGCGTGGTAGGCGCCGATACCGGGGAACGCCCGGATCCCGCCTTCGCTGGTGACCTGGATGATCCGGCCCCGCCCCTGCCGGCGCATGATCGGCAGGGCCGCCTGGGTCAGCCAGAGCGTGCCGAAGAAGTTCGTCTCGAGCTCCGCCCGGACCTCCTCCTCGGTCAGTTCCTCGACCATCCCGAAGTGCCCGTAACCGGCGTTGTTGACCAGCACGTCCAGCGATCCGAACGCCGCCGCCGCGCGCTCGACCGCGTCGACGGCGGCCGCACGGTCGGTGACGTCCAGCCGCAGCGGCAGCAGGGCGTCGCCGTACGTCTCGACCAGCGGACGCAGGCTGTCGACGTCCCGCGCGGTGGCCGCGACCCGGTCGCCGCGGGCGAGCGCCGCTTCGGTCCACTCGCGGCCGAAGCCCTTGGAAGTCCCGGTGATGAGCCAGTTCTTCGTCATGACACGCCTCCATTTCTACATCGCAAGCTAATAGTAGCATGGACTGCATTAATACCGTCGATGCTAAGTTGGCGGGCATGATCGCGAGTGACGGCCGCCGTGAGCGCAAGAAGGCCCAGACGCGGGCCCGGATCCAGGACGCGGCCCTGGACCTCTTCGCGAGCCAGGGCTACCGCGAGACGACGATCGCGCAGATCGCCGCGCGCGCCGACGTCGCGACCCGCACGGTCACGCTGCACTTCCCGGCCAAGGACGACCTGCTGTTCGCCGACGACCCGTTCACCCCGGAGTCCCTCGAGGCGCGCCTGCGCGACCGCAAGCCGCGGAGCACCCTCGACGCGGTCCGCGACTGGATGCACGCGACCATGCGCGAGCTCGACGAGCGCGACCGCGAGTCCGGCGTGGACCCCGCGCACATCTGGCAGCGCCGCGCCCTGCGCGCCGACCTCCTCCTGGCCGACGACGACCTCCGCGGCCGCGCCCGGGCCGGCTACCGCGACCTCGAACTCCCGATCGCCGCGGCCCTCGGCGCCGACCTCGGCCTCCCGGCCGACGCCCTGCTCCCCCGGCTCACCGCCGTCACCGTGGTCGCCGGCCTCCGGGAGATCTACGTGACCCGCGAGGGCCGGGCGCGGACGAGCGATCTCGGCGGCCTCGTCGACGACGTGCTCGCCTTCGCCGAGGCAGGCCTCCGCGCCACTCCGGCGTGAAGCCGGTGTGCGGGACTCCCGGCCCCGCACACCGGCCTGCTCAGGCGACCGTGCGCGACGCGGTGATCGCCGCCCGCCGGGCGAGCCGGTGGGTCCGGCGGATCCCCGCCTCGGCGTACCGGCGGCGATCCTCGTCCGTCTCCGGCACCACCGGCGGCACCACCCGCGGCCGGCCGTCCTCGTCGACCGCGACCAGCACCAGGTAGGCCGAAGCCACGTGCACCGGCGGCACCGAGCGGTCCCAGCGGTCGGCCGTGGCGCGCACGCCGATCTCCATCGACGTCGAGCCGGCCCAGTTGACCTGGGCGTGCAGGTGCAGCACGTCCCCGACGCGAACCGGCACGCGGAACACCATCTCGTCGACCGACGCGGTCACCGACGCGCCTTCCGAATGCCGGGCCGAGACGACCCCGGCCAGCGAGTCGGCCAGTTTCATCAGCACCCCGCCGTGCACGGTGCCCATGAGGTTCGTGTCGTGGTCGTCCATGATCTGCGACAGCGTCAGCCGCGACGCCGACGCCGGCTTGCCCCTCACGCGAGCCCCGCCCGGACCTCGCGCACGGCCGCGACCAGGTTCCCGAGCGCCGGGCCGACCTCGCCGTAGCCGCGGGTCTTCAGCCCGCAGTCCGGGTTGACCCACAACCGGTCCGGGGGCACCGCGGCGAGCGCGGTCCGCAGCAGGGTGCCGATCTCCCCCGCGTCCGGGACGCGCGGGGAGTGGATGTCGTACACCCCCGGCCCGACCCCGCGGCCGAACCCGGCCAGGCCCGCGACCACCTCCATCTTCGAGCGGGCCGCTTCGATGCTGGTGACGTCGGCGTCGAGGGCGTCGATCGCGGACAGCACCTCGCCGAACTCGGAGTAGCACAGGTGGGTGTGGATCTGGGTGGCCACGCCGGCCCCCGAGGTCGCCAGCCGGAACGCCGCCACGGCCCAGCGCAGGTACTCCTCGTGCCCGGACCGGCGCAGCGGCAGCAGCTCGCGCAGCGCCGGTTCGTCGACCTGGACGATCCGGATGCCCGCCGCTTCGAGGTCGCGGACCTCGTCGCGGACGGCGAGCGCCACCTGCCGCGCGGTGTCGGCCAGGGGCTGGTCGTCGCGGACGAACGACCACGCGAGGATCGTCACCGGGCCGGTCAGCATGCCCTTGACCGGCTTGGCCGTCAGGCTCTGGGCGTAGCGGGCCCAGGGCACCGTCATCGGCGCCGGGCGCGAGACGTCGCCGTGGAGGATCGGCGGGCGGACGCAGCGCGAGCCGTAGGACTGCACCCAGCCGTGCGCGGTCGCGGCGAACCCGGCCAGCTGCTCGGCGAAGTACTGCACCATGTCGTTGCGCTCGGGTTCGCCGTGCACCAGCACGTCGAGCCCGAGGTCCTCCTGCAGCCGCACCACGCGTTCGATCTCGGCGCGCATCGCGGCCTCGTACGCGGCGTCGTCGAGCGTGCCCGCCTTATGCGCGGCGCGGGCTTTGCGGACCGCGGTGGTCTGCGGAAACGACCCGATCGTCGTGGTCGGCAGCGGCGGCAGCCCGAGCGCGGCCTGCTGGGCTTGCGCACGCTCGGCGTACGGCGGCCGGGCGGTGGTGTCCGGCGTCCCGGGGCCGCCGCCCGCCGCCGCACGGTCGGCGACCGCCTGCCGCGCCGGGGCGAGATCGACCTCTTCGCCGCGCAGCGCCCGGCCGAGCAGCACGAGCTCGTCGACCTTCTGCCGGGCGAAGGCGAGCCGGCCCTTGAGCCGCGGCGGCAGCCCGTGCTCGCGCTCGACGTCGTAAGGCACGTGCAGCAGCGAGCACGACGTCGTCACGCTGACCGACTTCGCCACGCCGAGCAGCGTGGCGGCCCGGGCGAGCGCACGGTCCGGGTCGGTCCGCCAGACGTTCCGGCCGTCGACGACCCCGGCCAGGACCTCCTTGTCCCGCAACGCCGGTTCGGCACCGACGGCGTCCACAAAGGACTCGTCGCTGACCAGGTCGACGGCGAGCGCCTCGATCGGCGCGCGGGCGAGCACGCCGAGCGCGCGCCCGAGCCGGCCGTAGGAGCCGGTGACCAGGATCTTCGGCCGGCCGGTCTCCTTGCCGAGCCGGTGGTAGGCGCGGATCAGGGCGTTCAGCTCGGCCTCGGTCCGGTCCGCGGCGAAGGCGGGTTCGTCGAGCTGCACCCATTCGGCGCCCGCCTCGTGCAGCCGGCGCAGCAGGTCGGCGTACCGCGGCAGCAGCGTGTCGAGCAGGTCGAGCGGCCGGAAGCCCTCGGTCGTGGACTTGGCCAGCAGCAGGAAGGTGACCGGCCCGACCAGCACCGGCCGGGTTTCGAGGCCGAGCGCCCGGGCCTCGAGGTACTCGTCGAGCGGCTTGGTCCCGGCCGGGGTGAACGCGGTGCCGGGGCCGAGTTCCGGGACGAGGTAGTGGTAGTTCGTGTCGAACCACTTGGTCATCTCCAGCGCCGGCGCGTCCTGGACCCCGCGCGCGGCGGCGAAGGAGGTGTCCAGCGGCGGCAGGCCGAGCCCGGTGAACCGCCCGGGCAGCACGCCGAACAGCTCGGCGGTGTCGAGCACGTGGTCGTAGTGCGAGAACGTGTTGGACGGGATCGAGTCCAGCCCGGCCGCCGCCAAGGCGCGCCAGGTTCGTTCCCGCAGGTCACAGCCGGTTTCCAGCAGGGTGTCCCGGTCGATGTCGTGCGCCCAGTAGCGTTCCAGGGCGCGCTTGAGTTCCCGGTCCGGGCCGATCCGGGGGTAGCCCAGCACGGTGGTGCCGATGTCGGTCACAGCTCTCTCCTCGCGAGCTCGCTCTCGGAGAGTCCGAGCGCGCGCGAAGAGCCGCGGTTCGGTCGTGCCCATCCCGCGAGGCCCGGACTCACGCACGCCGTCGGCGCGCGTACCACGGGCAGGTCTTCGGACTCGTGGGCGCCGAGCTCAGGTCTACCGGCCGTCGCTTCCCGGACTCGCGTCCAGTGCTGGACCACTCGCGTGGTGACGGCTTTCGTTCCCACATACCGCTGCGGGGCAGTCCCGGATTCACACCGGGTTCCCTGTTGCCTCGCCCGCGCACGTCTCCGGGTGCGGGCGAACCAGTGGCTGCTCGAGCCTAGCGCTTCCCGATCACCGTGTCGCGGGTAAACCGATCGGTGTCATTCCCGCACGAACCGGGCTAACCTCACGACATGACCCCCGACGCGAAACCCACCTCCCGGGAACGGCTGCTCGAAGCCGCGGCCACTCTCACCTACCGGGACGGCGTCGGCATCGGGGTCGAGGCGCTGTGCCAGGCCGCGGGCGTGTCGAAGCGATCCCTCTACCAACTGTTCGAAAGCAAGGACGAACTCCTCGCCGCCAGCCTGAAGGAAGGCGCGGCCGCCTTCGTGGCCGGCCTGCTCCCGCCGGCCGGCGACGACCGCGGGCCCCGCGACCGGATCCTGCACGTCTTCACACAGCTGGAAGGCCAAGCGCGGACCCCCGGGTTCCACGGCTGCCGCTACCTGGCCGCGCAGATCGAGCTCAAGGACCAGCGCCACCCCGCCAGCCGGGTGGCGCGGCGGATCAAGCGGAACCTGCTGGGCTTCTTCCGCCGGCAGGCCGAGCAGGGCGGGGCCGCCGACCCGGACCTGCTGGCCCGGCAGCTCCTCGTGGTCTTCGACGGCGCCGGCGCGCGGGCCGGGATCGGCGTCGACGACCTGAAGGGGCTCGTCGTCCCGACCGTGACGACCCTGCTCGACGCCGCCGGCGTGCGCTGACCCGCGTCACTCCGGGGGCGCCCAGCCGCCGGTGACCTCCTTGACCGGCTTGTGCGGGAATCGCCGCCGCGCATACTCCTGCGCGCGGGAATCCGGGAGCACGTACAGCGTCTCCCGCTTGTCCTGCAGGGGCCGCAGCACGGTCTTCAGGAAGCCCTTGCGGTCCTCCAGGTACGGGCCGAGGACGTCCTCGCCCGCGGGGCAGACGGCCAGGCAGTACCCCGACTTGTACCCCGGCGGCGAGCTCAGGCTCTGCCACATCGAGGCGCTTTCGGAGGCGGAGACGCGGGAGCGGTAGTCAGCCGCGTCCTCGCTGTCGGCCACGGTCTGCGCCCAGTCGGTGAACCCGCTCATGAACTCGCGGTAGTTGTGCGTGGTGCAGGCGAGGCCGTCGAACGCGCCGTCCTTGGCGATGGCACCGACCGGGCACGCGGTGACGCACAGCTTGCAGTCGATGCAGGGGTTGTAGTCCAGCGCCTGCCCGTCCTCGCTCACCTCCGCGTCCAGCACGGTGGCCAGCAAGACGAAACTGCCGAACTTCGGGTGGATGACGTTGCGGTGCAGGCCCATCACCCCGAGCCCGGCCGCCACCGCGACCGTCTTGTGCGCCACCACCCAGATCCGGTCGGTGCCGAAGCGGTCCATCTCCTGCGGGAAGCCGACCGACGGGTTGATCGCCCGGTGCCCGGCGTCCTGCAGCGCCTGGACCACGCTGCGCGCGGTGTGGTTGGCCTGCTCGTCGGTCTGGTGGAACTCCTGGTTGGCCACGCTGCGGGCCGGGGAGCGGCAGTTGTCGCGGTTCATCCGGAACGCCATCGCGATCAGGGTCCGGGTGCCCGGCAGCGCACCCAGCACGTACTCGCGCTCGCCGGCCAGATCGGGGTGGTCCAGGCTCACCGCGGCGACGTCGTCCGCGCCGGCCGCCAGGCACAGCTCGCGCAGCCGCGCCGCGTCGAGCACCGGCGGCGGGTCCGCCGGGCGCCGGGACAGCACCGACGGGTGCGCAGCCAGTTTCGCCGGCAGCGCCGGGTCGTGCGTCATCGGACCTCCTCGGAGCGAGCTTGGTAAACCGATCGGTTTCACCACCGTAGCACCGCGTCTTGCGATCGGAAACCGATCGGTTTCCGATCGTCCCGGCGAGAGGAAGCCGACACGATGCCCGAGGCAGCCCGACCAAAGCCGCGCTGCGCCGGATCCTGCGGGGTGGGCTCGGCGACAAGAGCGCCCTGTGCGAGGACCACCTCGACGAGCTCCTCCGGGTGGGCCGCCGCCCCGGCTACCCCGCCGTGACCCGCGGGATCCACCGGAACCTGCCGAGCCTCGTCGCGGCCCGTTCGCGTTACGCCGAAGTCGAAGCGCCCGTCCGGTTCGCCTACGGCGAGCGCGACTGGTCCCGGCCGTCGGATCGGCGGGCCAACCGGGAGCTGCTGCCCCACGCCGGGTTCACAGAGGTGCCGGGAGCGGGCCACTTCCTCGCCTCGGAACGGCCCGACGTGCTCGCCGGGCTGCTTGCACATCCCCGATGAGTACCCTACGTTGATATATCGTCGACGCGGTTCGACGAAGAGTGACGGGTCGCCGTCTTCTGGGGGGCAGTCGAGAACGCCATGCGCAAGCGCGGTCACCACCGGCACGCCGGGGCCCGGCTCACCGCCGGCCCCCGGACGAACGTCCTGGCCTTGGTCGTGCCGCTGCGTGCCGGGGCCCACGATGTCGTCGTGCGGGAGTTCGTGGCCGCCGCGATCGCCGCGGCCGGGGCCCGGGACCACGCCCTGCTGCTGCTCACCGCCGAAGACGGCCCGGCCGCGCTGCGCCGGGCGGTGTCCTCCGCGGTCGCCGACGGGGTCGTGGTGATGGACGTCGAAGCCGCGGACGCGCGGGTGCCGGTGCTGCTCGGGCTGGGGCGGCCGGCGGTGCTGATCGGCGTGCCGGACCGGCCGCGCGGGCTCGGCTGCCTCGACCTCGACTTCGCCGCGGCGGGCGCGCTCTGCCTCGGCCACCTCGCCGGCCTCGGGCACGAGCACGTGGCCCTGATCGGCTCGACCCCCGCGACCTACCGGCGCGGCAGCAGTGCCGCGACCCGGCTCGCGCAGGGCTTCACCGCGGAAGCGGATCGCCGGGGCATCCGCTCGACGACGCTGGCCTGGGGCGACACCCACTGGCGGACGCTGCGCGGCCTGGACGCGCTGTTCGCCCGCCACCCCGGCGTCACCGGTCTGGTGGTGCACAACGAAACGGCGCTGCCCGCGGTGCTGGCCGCCCTGCACCACCGGGGGCTGCGGGTCCCCGAGGACGTCTCGCTGGTCGCGGTCTGCCCGGACAGCCTGACCGCGCACAGCCTGCTCGAGCTGACCTGCCTGGCCATCCCGGCGCGGGAGATCGGCGCGCTGGCCGTCGAAACGGTCCTCGGGCAGCTCGACGACGGCACCACGCCGGGCACCCGGCTGCTCGCCCCGGAGCTGACGGTCCGCGCCAGCACCGCGCCGCCGCGCCTGCCGGGAACCGGGCGGCCCCAATAGCGTCCGGCGCATTTTGCCACTGTCGGTATTCCGGTGATCAATTGTCGGCGGTTGGTTCACGGAAATGACGTATTGCCCGGACGGCCCGGGCCGGTGTTAACGTGACCGCGGCGACCGCGCGGCTGTTTTTCCCGCTCGCATTTGCCGAGACGAAATTCCGGGGGAAGCGATCTCAGCCGGAGGGGCCCTGACATGCATCGAAGACAGCTGGCGCTGGCGGCCGTCGTGGTGGCGGGGTGGTCGCTGCCCGTTCCGGCGGCGGCGGAACCGGCCGCCGCCGCCGTTGCAGCGAACGATTCGGGCCAATCGGTCACGCTGATCACCGGCGACCGGGTGCGGGTGCTCCCGAATTCCCGGGGAGATAGCACGGTCACGGTCGAACCGGGTCCGGGCCGCGAGCGGATCGGTTTCTTCCGCGAAACGCACACCGGTGCGCAGGCCGGCGACATCACCGTGGTGCCGTCGGACGCGCTGGCCCTGGTCGTGTCCGGCAAGCTCGATTCCCGGCTGTTCGACGTTTCCGGGCTGCTGCGGCAGCACCTCGCCGACTCCGCGGGCAGCCTCCCTCTGATCGTCACCTATTCCGCGGGCTCCCCCGCCGCCACCCCGCCCGCCACGACGGCCGTCCGCGACCTGCCGAGCGTGCGCGGCGCGGCCCTGCGCCAGGACCGGCGGCGGGGCACGGAGTTCTGGTCCTGGCTCACCGCCGGGTCCGCGCTGCGGGCCGGGGTGGGCAAGGTGTGGCTGGACGGCCTGGCCACCCCGGCGCTCGACGTCAGCGTGCCGCAGATCGGCGGCCCGGCCGCCTGGCAGGCGGGCTACACGGGCCGCGGGGTCACCGTCGGCGTCCTCGACACCGGCGTCCGGGCCGATCACCCGGATCTCGCCGGCAAAGTCGTGGAAGCCCGGGACTTCACCGGAACCCGGCCGGACGCGGGCGACGACCTCGGGCACGGCACGCACGTCGCCGGCATCATCGCCGGCACCGGGGCCGCCTCCGGTGGCCGGTACCGCGGGGTGGCACCGGACGCCCGGCTGGTCAGCGGCAAGGTCTGCGTCGCCTACGGCTGCCCGGAATCCGCGGTGATCGCGGGGATGGAGTGGATCGCGCCGAAGGTCCGCGTGGTCAACCTGAGCCTCGGCGGCGACGCGACCGACGGCACGGATCCGGTGTCCCAGGCGGTGAACGCGCTGACCGGCCGCTACGGCACGCTGTTCGTCGCCCCGGCCGGCAACGACCGCTCGCTCGACCTGCCCGAACCCGGCCCGGTCGTCGCGCCCGCGGCGGCCGACGCGGCGCTGGCGGTCGGCAGCGTGTCGGCCCAGGACACCACCAGCGCGTTCTCGAACCGCGGCGCCCGGCTCGGCGACTACGCGGTCAAGCCCGACATCGCCGCTCCCGGCGAGGGCATCGTCTCGGCGCGGGCCGCGGGGACACGCGACGGCGACACCGCGCCGGTCGACGACGACTACGCGCGGCTCTCCGGGACGTCGATGGCGGCACCGCACGTCGCCGGTGCGGCGGCCCTACTGCTCCAGCGGCACCCGGACTGGCTCGCCGGCCGGCTCAAGACGACGCTGACCAGCACCGCCAAGCCCACCGGCGCCGTCGCCGAGCAGGGGGCCGGCCGGGTCGACGCCGCCCGCGCGGTCACCCAGCAGGTCACCGCCACCACCGGCAGCCTCGGCTACGGCTTCGTCGCCTGGCCGCGCGCCCGGCCCGTCACGAAAACCGTGACCTACCACAACGACGGCGACACGCCCGTCACGCTGGCGCTCGCCGCCACCTCGCCGCTGTTCACGCCGACGGCCGCGGCCGTGGTGGTGCCCGCGCACGGCGATGCCGACGTCGGCGTCACCCTGCGGGCCGGCGGGGCCACGGCCGGGCAGCACGGCGACCGGCTGACCGCGACGGCGCCCGGGATCACCGTGCAGACCGCGCTCGGCGCCTTCCTGGAACCCGAAAGCTACGACGTGTCGGTGCGGCTGATCGGCCGCGACGGGCGGTTCACCGCCGGGGTCGCCACCCTCGTCGACACCGCGACCGGAGCCGCGTTCGGCGTGCGGCCGTTCGGCGCCGACGGCACGGCCGTGGTGCGGGTGCCCAAGGGCCGCTACGACCTCAACGCGCTCGACGTGTCCGGCGACCCGACCGGCCAGACCCGGCCGGCCGCGGTGACCCTGCTGTCGCGGCCCGGCCAGCCGGTGACCGGGGCTGTTTCGATCACTTTGGACGCCCGCGCGGGCAAGCCGCTGCGCGCGGTGGTCGACCGCGCGGACGCGCGGCTGCAGGGCGGCGAACTGGGCCTGGTGTCCGGGAACCCGGGCGGGACCCGGACGAACACGCTCGCCTGGATCGTCCAGCCGGGCACCGAGCTGTACGCGGCAGGCTCGGGCCGCGAGGTCACCGACCACACCTACGCGCTGTACCTCCGAGCGACGCTGGCCGCCCGCCCGGACGGCGACTACGTCTACCAGCTGGCGCTCCTCGAACGCGGCCGCGTCCCGGCGGACCCGGTCTTCCGGGTGCGCGACCGGGACCTCGCGGTGGTCGACGCGCGGTACCACACGCAGGGCAAACCCGCGGACAGCCTGCGCCTCGACGACGTCACGTTCGGTTTCCCGGGCGCCGACAGCGGGACGTACCAGGTCGCCGCGCAGGCCCTGCCGAGCCGGCGCACCGAGTACTACACGACCGGGGTGACCTGGCAGCACCTCCTGGCGGTGTACCCGGATCCGCTGACCGACGCGGAAAGCAACTACTCCTACCGGACGTACCGGGCGGGGCCGCAGCGCGCCGGCTGGAACCGCGCCCCGGTCGGGCCCGCTTTCGGCGCGCCTCAGGACGGCTGGGGGGTGCTCCGCGCCGGAAACCAGCTGGTGTACGCGATCCCGCTGGTGTCGGGCAGCGATCCGGAGCAGTACACCTCGCCACCCGGAGGCCTCACCGGCACGGCGACGCTCTCGCGTGACGGTGTCACGCTGGCCACCGCGCCGAGCCCGGCGATCGGGGCCCTGGCCATCCCGGCCGACGCGGGCACGTACACGCTGCGGTCGGTGGCCACGCGCAGCGTGCCGTGGTCGGTGGTGGGGACCGCGGCGGACGTGCTGTGGACGTTCCGCGACCCCGGTCCGGCGGCGCCCGCGAAACCGTTGCCGCTGCTGGTGGTCCGGGCCGAGGGCGCGGTCGACGACCAGAGCCGGGCCCCGGCCGGGCGGCCGTTCGTGCTCGCCCTGACCGCGCAGCGGCAGCCGGGTGCGGGCGAGCTCCGGCTGGCGGACCTGCGCGTCGAAACGTCCATCGACGACGGTGCCAAGTGGACACCCGTGCCCACGGCCCGCATCGGCAACGGGGGCCTCGCGGTGGTGCGCAACCCGGCGGCCGGCGGGTTCGTGTCGCTGCGGATCACCGCCCGGGACAGCGACGGCAACGCGGTCGCCCAGACCGTGCTCAGGGCGTACCAGACAGCACCGTGACCGCGACGGCGGCGAGCGGGACGACGAAGGCGGCCGCGGTCAGGGCTCTCAGGGCCCGGCCGTGGACCCGCCATTCGCCGTCCCAGCCGTTTTCGCCGTCGTAGCGCAGGTTCGCCGTCGTCATCAGCGCGCGGCCCAGCCCGAACCCGACACCCGCGGCCAGCGCCGCGGGCAGCGACGCCGTGAGGGCGACGGCGATCGCGGCGACGTACGGCAGCCCGCTGGGCAGGTAGGTGCGCGCGCCGGTGCCCATTTCGAACCCGAACTGCAGCGGGCCGAGGTGCCGGCCGAGCCGGAACACCGTGTCCGGCACCAGCCGCCGGTTCTCCGGCAGCCGGAACGCCCACACGCCGGTTTCCCGCAGCAGCACCGCACCCAGCACCGCGGCCACCACGACCCAGCGGGCGACCGCCGGGAGCGGGGCGCGCAGCAGGGAACCGGCCACGAGCGAGACGAGCGCGGTCAGGACGCCGCCGCAGACGAGCCCGGCGCAGAACGCCAGTGTCGGAGTGCCTCGCCAGACCGGCGAGCTCAGCACGAAGGCCGAGTTCCGGCTTCAACTGGAGCCGCTGGTGGCGAACCCGGCGGCCGCGCACAGGACGAGCCACGCTCCGGGCAGCAGCCGGCCCGGCGCGACGAGGAGCGCGATCGTCACCGCGGCCGCGGCGAGCACCAGCCCGGCGGCGAGGGTCAGCGGGTGCCACCGGCGCCGGGCGGTCCCCTCCGTCACAGGGCCGCGCGGCAGATCGTCAGGTACGTCTGGCCGGTGTACCCGCCGCCCCAGAAGGTGGAGAAGCCGTCGGAGCAGCGGTAGACCTTCTGGTCCGGCGTCGTCCACCGCCACGCGTTCTTGCCGACGAACTGGCCGCACGTGTTGGCCACCGGCTGGTGGTCGACCTGGAGGCCGCCTTCGTTCCAGGTGCCGTACTTGTGCCAGCCCGCTTCGCAGTAGGTGCTCCCCCGCCAGAATCCGCCGAAGCAGGCGGCGTAGGTGTTGACGTACGTGCCGCTGGTGTCGGTCAGTTCGGCGTAGCCGGTGGGATAGGCGTCCCGGCAGTCGTTGCGGTCGAAGCCCGGCATGCCGTACGGGCTGAACTCGGCGTTCGCCTTCCGGACGCGGGACAGACCCGACCAGTCGAGCGCGGTCGCGCCGATCGTCAGCGCGCCGAGCGCCACCGCGCGCAGGAAGGTCCGGCGCGTGCCGCGGACCTTCAGCTTCCGCCCCGCGCGGGTGCCCACGGCGTCCGGGCCGGGGTGGTCAAGATCGGGAATGTGCGCCGACTCCAGCGTCACCGGCTTCACCTCCTGCCGTCGGACCGGCCCAGCCGGCCAGTGTGGTGTCCACTTCGGACGCCCGGACCGGGAGCAGCACCCGGCGGGCGCGGCCGGTGTCGTCGAGCAGCATCAACACCGGTGGCGAGAGGTGGGAAACCGAACGCCACGCTTCGGCGTCGCTGACCACCGGCAGGCCGTGGGCGAGCTCCGCCCAGGTCGTCGCGGGTTCGTGGGTCAGCAGGGTCGCCTCCGCCCCGAGCGTGGCCAGCCGCTCGACCACGGTGAGGCACAGCGGGCAGCCCGAATCGACCGCGGCCACGATCCGGCCCGCGAACCGCGGGCCCAGCACCACGTCCGGCGGCGCGGCGATGAAGCCGTCCGTGCTGCGGGTGAGCGTCCCGCGCAGCAGCCGGACTTCGCGCAGGACGGCGGCCAGGCCGAAGAACAGCAGGATGATCGCCGCCCAGGTGAGGACGGCGAACGCGGTCGACGGCGTCACCGCCGGTCCCAGGCGATGTCGATGCCGTCGAGCCAGTCGAGCCGTTCCCGTTCGGTCTTCACGGGCGTGTCCGTAAGGTGCACTTCGGCCACGCCCGCCGGGCAGCCGAGGACGAAGGAACCCTTGGCGTGCCCGGACTTCCAGACCTCGCCGTGCTTCGTGCGCGCGCCCGCGTGCCGGGGCAGCAGGGCCGCGGCCTGGCGCGGCGCCGGGATCGACAGCGAACCGTGGTCTCGCACCACCACCACGAAGTGCTCGTTCGCCGGATCCAGCAGCGTTTCCGCGCGGGGGACGACGGTCATGCCGTCGACGTGGTCCTCGATCCGCAGCGAGCCGAACAGGGCCAGCACGCGGTCACGGCGGGGCGCCGGGCCGGCGTACACGGTCATCAGCTCGTGGTAGGCACCGAGCAGGGTGGCCACGGACGATTGCCCGTCGCGGGCTTCGGCGACGACCACTTCCCGGCCGTGCACGACCAGGCGCTCGCGGGTTTCGGCCGGGGCGACGTACGTGCACGCGAAGTCGTGGTAGCCGCGCGGGCCGATCTGGAACCCGGTGCCGTACGACCCGCCGACGAACCGGACACCGGCCACGACGTGGGAAACGGGGGCCGCCCCGGGCAGGCCCACGGTGACCCGGCCGCCGCCCGGCGCCACCAATCGCAACCGTTGTGCCCCCATGAGACCTCCGATTCCCGGAATCGCACCCGGTGAGAGTAGCCGACGGATTCCGCGGTCGCCACGATCATTTTCCGGCGGATCTCGAATTGCTCCGATCGGGGAGGGTATTTTTGTCCACTATTACCGTGGGTCCATGCACTCCTTCTGGTCCGCGGGAATGACGGTCCTGACGGCACTCGGCGCGATTCTCCTGACCGCCGCCGGCGTGACCCACGCCGTGCGTCACCGCGAGCATCGCGCCGTGCTGCGCGTCCACCGCCTGCTGCCGCCCGCGGTGGCCGCGCCGGCCGCGGGTGCGGAGGTACTCGTGGGCGCGGCGATGCTCGCGGTCCTGTTCGCCGCCCCGGCGGTCGCGGTCTTGCCCGCCACCGTTCAAGCCGCCCTGTACTGCGCTTTTGCCGGCTACACGGCGGTGTTGCGGACGCGCCGGCCGGGCGTTCCGTGCGGGTGTTTCGGCGCGGAGGAGGTGTCGTGGGCGGTGGTGGCCCGAGCGGTCGTGCTCGCCGTGGGCAGCGCCGGGTGCGCGGTCCTCGGCGTGCCCGGGCCGGCCCCGGACCGCTGGGCCTGCGTGGCCGCCGGCGTGGTCCTCGCGATGGCGAACCACCTCGTTCCGGCGTGGCGCCGAGGCGGCTGAACCGCCTTCGAAGCGATTCCCCGGCGGTTTGTGAACCGGTGCTTATTCGCCGGAAAATCACCGCCGGTCAGAGCAGGTGAAGCCCTTCGGCATCGGTGTAGCGGACGGCGAAGGGATCGGACAGTTCCCCGGCGAACGCGCCGTCGCGCTCGGCCACGAACCCGAGGAGATTCCACCGGTTCCCGCTGTCGCGGACCAGGCGGGGCGCGTACAGCCCGGGACACGGCACGGGCCGGGCGAGGGACAGGTCCCACGGGCCGGTCACCGCCGGCCCGGGCACCGCCCAGACCTGGTCCTCGGCCGCCCGCGGACCGAGGTTGCTGCAGAAGAGCAGCAACGGCTGGCCGTCGACGACCGCGACCTGGGGGACCTCGAGGTGCCCGAAGCCGCCGGGCCGGGTCAGCGGCGGCCCGACCGCCCAGTTCAGCAGGTCGGCCGAGAAGGCGTGGCCGATCACCCCGCGATCGAGCGGGTCGCCGTCCTTCGCGTGGGCGGTGACGAGCATGTGCCAGCCGTCCCCGTCCGGAGATGGGAAGACCCACGGGTCGCGCCAGGCCTCGCCGGCCCAGTCCACGCGGTCGCCGTGGGCGTACCAGGTCGGATCGGGTTCGACGAGCGGCTTCACCCCGGATCGGTGCCACGTGCCGAGGTCGTCGGAGACGGCGAGGCCGATCCGCTGCACCGCGTGATCGCCGTCGTCGCGGACGCCGGTGTAGAACAGGTACCAGCGCCCGTCCGGGCCGCGGACGACGGACCCGGTCCAGGTCGCGAGGTCGTCCCACGCCGGTCCGTCGGCGGGGACCAGGGCGTCGGCGACGAGCTCCCAGTGGCGCAGGTCGCGGGAAACGGCGTGCCCGATCGAGGCCCGCCGGTGGCGCCGCTCGGGATCGAGCAGCGCCCGCGAGGCGCGCAGGAAGAAGACGTGATGACGGCCGTCGTCGTCCGTGGTGTACCAGCTGTCCCACACCCAGTGGTCGGGCAGGCGCAGCATCAGCGCACCTCCGGCGGCCGGGCGACCGAAGCCCGGGTGCGCAGCGGCATCGGGATGCGGTGGACCGACATCCCGCTGTTGTGCGCCGGTTCGCTGCTGATCCTGACGCCGACGTTGGTGGTGTTCTTGATCTTCCAGCGGCGGTTCGTGTCGGCGTTGCTGGCGGGTTCGTTGAAGGGGTGATCGGATGAGGTGGCTGAGCGCTACACCTGGTTCGCGGCCCGCTTCACGGTCTTGATCACGGGTGCGGTCTCGAGGTGGGTGATGGCCGTCAGCCGGGCCAGCCGGCCCGTCAAGTACCGGTACAGCTCCTGCTGGTTCGCGCACGCCACGCTCGCGCACACGTTCGTCGGCCCGGTGGTGGCCGCCGCGAACGCGATCTCCGGGTGCCCGGCCAGCGCCGTGCCCACCTCCTCCAGGTTTGTGGGGGCGACCGAGAGCCAGAGCAGCGTTCGCGGGCCGACGCCGAACATGCTTCCGTCGACGTCGATGTCCAGGTACAGCACCCCGCGCTCGCGCAGCTCGGTCATCCGGCGGCGGACCGTCGTCGGGGACCAGCCGGTCGCCGTGGCCAGGCGCTCGACCTCGGCCCGGCCGTCGGTGGCGAGAGCGGCGAGGAGCTTGCGGTCTCCGTCGTCGAGCCGGACCGGTCCCGGCCGGTGCGGGATCGGGGCCGGGCGCAGCCGCTCGATCGCGTCTTCGTCCAGCGATCCGAGCTTGGCGACCAGGCTGTCCGGGCCGCCGTAGAACGCGTGCAGCACCGAGTGCGCGGTCACGCCCTCCACGCGCGGCGTGCGCGGCAGCTTGGCCAGCAGCAGCGCCTCGCTGTCGGCCTCGCTTTCGGTGCGGACCGTGCAGGTGATCTCCGTGCCCCCGGAGGTGATGCTCACCCAGGACGTGTCGGGACGCCGGGCCAGCGCCTCGGCGACCGGCACCGACGCGGCGGGCGCGCACCGCACGCGCAGGAACCACAGCACCGCGCCCAGCGCGGCCGGGTCGACCCCGCCGAGCACCCGCACCGCCCCGGCCGACCGCAACCGGGCGTACCGGCGGGCGATGGTGCGATCCGACACGCCGAGCACGTCGGCGATCGTGCTGAACGGCGCCCGGCCGTTGATCTGCAGGGCGTGCACCAGCCGGCGATCCAGTTCGTCGTATTCCACCTCTGTCAAGCTATTCGGTGTCGGATACCGACGCAATCGAGCCGGTTTCTGGCGCAACGGCGTCGACGGGTGAAGCGTCGCTCCCGTCCTCATCGACACCACCAGGGGAGAAACTCATGGACACCGAGGTGCTCGTCGTCGGCGCGGGCCCGACCGGCCTGACGCTGGCCAACGAACTGCGGGTGGCGGGCGTGCCGGCCGTGCTGGTCGACAAGCTGGCGCGGCGCAGCACGTTGTCGAAGGCGGGTGGCGTGCAGTCGCGCACGCAGGAGGCATTCGACCAGCGCGGCCTGCTGGAACCGTTGCTGGCGACCGGAAACCACCCGGCCGGCACCGCGCACTTCGCCGGGATCACGCTCCCGCTCACCCGGGACCGGCACGCCCATCCGTGGCGGTCCATCCCGCAGGTGGTGATCGAGGAGTTCCTCGAGCGGCACCTTGCCACGCAAGGCAGCCACGTCCGGCGTGACCACGACCTGACCGGTCTCACCCAGGACGAGGACGGCGTCACCGCGACCTTCGCGAGCGGC
Organism: Amycolatopsis sp. NPDC004772; assembly: GCF_053601215.1. Classification (NCBI taxonomy): domain Bacteria; kingdom Bacillati; phylum Actinomycetota; class Actinomycetes; order Pseudonocardiales; family Pseudonocardiaceae; genus Amycolatopsis; species Amycolatopsis sp. NPDC004772. Next base: position 66,628 of record NZ_JBSGBK010000028.1, on the reverse strand, counting down.
AGCGTCGTCCGTTCCCGCTACCTGGTCGCGGCCGACGGCGGCCGCAGCACGGCCCGAGCGCTGCTGAACGCGGAGTTCCCCGGCCGGCCGGGCACGACGACCACCGTCGCCGCCGACGTGCGGCTGAGCGGCGGCGAACAAGGGATGATGCACGCCCGAAGCAAGGACGGGCACTGGGTGTCGGTGTTCCCGCTCGGCACCGATCCGCAGGGCCGGCCGCTGCGCCGGCTCGCGCTGGGCGGCCCGGGCCGGTCACTGCCCCGGGACGCTCCGGTCACCGAGGACGAGATCCGCGACGGGCTGCGCAACGTCTTCGGCGCACGGGTGCACCTGCTCGAACTGCGCTACGCCCGCCGCATCACCAACGCGGCCCGGCAGGCCGCCCGCTACCGGCACGGGCGCGTGTTCCTGGCGGGCGACGCCGCGCACGTCCACCTCCCGATCGGTGCGCAGGGCATGAACACCGGCATCCAGGACGCGCTGAACCTCGGGTGGAAGCTCGGCGCCGCGGTGCACGGCTGGGCGCCGGCGCACCTGCTCGACACCTACCACGCCGAACGCCACCCGGTCGGGGCCGCCGTGCTGCGCAACGTCCAGGCGCAGAGCCTGCTGATGGACCACCAGGGCACCGGCGACCCGGATCTGGCGGCGGCCCAGGAGCTGTTCGCCGCGCTGGCCCGGCTGCCGGAAGTGCAGTACCACCTGGACGACATGCTGTCCGGGATGGGCATCCGGTACCCGATGCCGGGCGGCGAAGACCAGCCGCGCGTCGGTCTGCCCGCACCGGATCTGCGGCTCGGCCCGGTCCGGTCGCACGAACTGCTGCGCTGCGGTCGCGGCCTCCTGATCGACCCGGCCGACAGCTTCGCCGAGGTCGCCGCCCCTTGGCGGGACCGCGTGGACCGCGTGGGACAGGGCGTCGGCACCGAGCCGATGCTCATCCGGCCGGACGGTTACGTGTGCTGGGCCGGGAATCCGGACAATCTCGGGCCGGCGCTCGGTCACTGGTTCGGCGACCGCCCATAGGGCCTCCTGGCCGCGGCTTCGCACCGCGCGTTGACAAGCGGGCGGCACCTCCCTAGCGTGATAAGTGGAGATGACCTCCAATTTCATCATATCCGACGAGGTGCGCGTGAAGATCCTCATGTTCGGCCGAGGCGCGATCGCCACGGTGCACGGCTGGGCCCTGGAGCGGGCCGGACACGACGTCGAGTGCTACGTCCGGCCGGGCCGCGCGTCGGCTTACGGGGAGGCGGTGGAGCTCGATCTGCTCGACGCGCGGAGGCGGGTGTGGGGGCAGCGCGTCGTCCAGGCGTGGCCGGTGCGCTACCGCGAACAGCTGCCGCCGGACCACGATTTCGACCTGATCGTGCTGAGCGTGCCGCACCACCGCCTCCCGGAGGCGGCCGCGTTCCTGGCGCCGCGCGTCGGCAACGCCACGGTCCTGGTGTTCGGCAACATCTGGGCCGAGCCACTGACCGCGATCGGCGCTCTGCCCGCCGATCAGGTGGCCTGGGGCTTCCCGCTGGCGGGCGGCGGCTTCGGCGAAGACGGCGTGCTCCGTGGAATGCTGCTGCCCGCGGTCGTCTTCGGCACCCTCGACCGGCCCCCGACCGAGCGCGAGAAAGCGACGCGGCGGGTGTTCCGCGAGGCCGGATTCCGGTTGCGGGAGAAGCGCGATTTCCGCACCTGGCTGTGGCTCCATTTCGCGATGAACGCCGGCCTGCACGCGCAGGGCCTGCGGCGGGGAACGCTGTCCGCATTGGTGGGAGCGACGGCCGATTTGCGCGAGGCGTTGCTGACGGCCCGCGAGCTGCTGCCGGTGCTCGAGGCGCGCGGCGCCGACCTGCGCCGGCGTGACACGCTGGGATACCGGGCGCCGACCTGGCTGACGGCCCCGGCGTTCGCGTGGCTGACCGCGTATGTCCCACTGGTGCGCAGGAGTTTCGAGGGCCACGCCGATCCCGGAGCCGAGGAGCCACGGGAGGTCTGCCGCGACACCCTGGCCGAAGCCCGCCGGCTGGGCATCGCGGTGCCACGCCTGGAAGCGGCGGAATCGAGCTTCGCCGGTAGCCCACCCGTGGTCTAGAGTGCTGTCTCCGGGTCGGGGGATTCCGGCCTGCTTCCGCTGGCTTCCTCCTGAAGCTCCGCGCGCTTGTCGTCGGCGGCGACTCGCACATCCCGGAAGTCCACGACGGCCGCTCGGGCGGTTCGGATCAGCTTCGCCAGATTGCCCTCCGACAGCAGCAGCACATCCTCGAGAACCTGCGGAGGCAGCTCCAGTTCCCGCGGGCCGTAGCAGTCGTGCCACGCCAGGTCCGCCAGGTACAGCAGGTCGAGTGCGGCCTCGACGTTCCTGGACGAGAACTGTGCCTCGACGCGGGGTGTGCGCTCCCGCCGGCGTTGGTCGCTTCCGACAGCCATCGGTTCCCTCCCACTGTTCTGCCCCAAGGATCCACGCATCGGCGCGAAACCGGTACGGGAAAGCCCCCCGGCACTAGAATCGGCCGGCGTGCCGCCCACGCGAAGTCCCCGGGTTTTCGTCTCCTACGCCGATGACTCCGGTGACCACACCGAAGCCGTCCGGCTGTTCGCCGGGCGGCTGCGGTCCTCCGGCATCGATGCGCGGCTGGATCTGTGGGAGCGGGATCGGCGGCGGGACTGGCTCGACTGGACCATGGACCAGCTCGAACACGGCGACTTCGTGCTCGCGATCGGCTCGCCCCGGTACAAACAGCTGGCCACTTCGGACGGCGAATCTCCCGGTCTCGCCCGGCTCCAGCTCGTCATGCTGCGCGAACACTTGGCCCAGGACCGGGCGCAGTGGCTGGCCAAGATCCTGCCCGTCGTCCTGCCCGGGTGCTCCGCCGACGACCTGCCGGCGTTCCTCCAGCCCTACTCCGCCACCCGGTACGCGATGCCCGGACAGTTCGACGAGTTGCTGCGGGTGCTGACCGGACAACCCCGCTGCGTCCAGCCGGAGCTGGGACCGCTCGCCGATCGGCCGGACGGGCTGTCCCTGCTGAGCGCGGAGCTGAGCCGCGTGCTCGTCGACGCCTCGGAAGGCCTCGCGGGCGCGGTCGGCGACCTGTGGCGCGGAGAGTCGCGGCGGCTCGGGCTCGACGACCCGCGTCCGCTGGTCACCCGCTGGCGCGCCGGCAGCCGCGAGTTCGAGCGGATCGGTCCGTTCTTCCGCGACGACGTACCGTCCCGGCGGCTGCTCCTGCTCGGGCCGCCGGGATCCGGCAAGAGCGTGGCAGCGATCCGGCTGGTGGCCGAGCTGCTGGCCGGGTGGGCCCGGGGCGCGCCGGTGCCGGTGCTGGTCCCCGTCACCGACTGGCACCCCGGCGAGCTGCACCCGTTCGACTGGCTCGCCCGCCGGCTGGCCCGCGACCACCGGCTGGGCCGGACCGTGCGCTGGGTCGACGGGCGACGGCTGACACTGGCGTCCGCGCTGCTGGAGGTGGGCCTGGTGCTGCCCGTCCTCGACGGCCTGGAGACCATCGCCGAAGACCTGCGGCCCGAGGCGATCGCGGCGCTCAACCGGCTGGGGTCGTCGGTTCCGCTGGTCGTCACCTGCGGCCTCGCCGAACACCGCGCCCTGGACGCGGCGGGCGTCGGGCTGGCGCGCGCCACCCGGGCCGAACTCCGGCCGCTCGACCGGGACGACGTCGAGGACTACCTGACCGAGACCGTCCCCCACGGCGGGTCCCGCTTGGCGCCGCTGTTCGCCCGCCTGCGCACGGAGCCCGCGCCGACGCCGCTCGTGGTGTGGCTGATCCGCGTGGTCCACCAGGACCCCGGCCGCAATCCCGGTGACCTGTCCGACCGGACGCGCTTCCCGGACCGGGACTCGATCGAGGCCCACCTGGTGCGGCACCTCGTCCCGGCGGTCTACCCGGACCACCCCGGTCACCGCCGCCACGGGGCCTTCGCCCGGGTGGACCACGGCACCGTGCGGCGCTGGCTGGCGCACCTCGCGGCGAGCGGGACGGCGGACATCGCGTGGTGGCGGCTCGATCGTTCCCTCCCCTGGGTCGCCCCGGCCTGTCGCGTCGCGGCGGGCGCCACGATCGGCTTCGGGCTGGTCAGCACGGCCGGCGTCGTGCCCGGGTTGGTGGCCGCCGCCGTGGTCGGGCTGGCTGCCGGTCACTCGCGGTACCTCGCGTACTTCGCCGTCACCGACCTCGAAACCCCGCACCGGTTCGACAACTCGACGTCGAAGGTGCGCACCGAACTGCGCGACTTCGCGAAACTGCTGGGAAGTACGCTGCTGTTCGTGACCGGCGTGCTCGCGCTGCTGGTCGCCGGCCGGAGCGTCGCGACCGGACTCGTGCACACCGTGCGCGCGGCACTGGTGATGACGGCTTTGGCAATCGGCGGCGGGTTCCTGGCCTGGTGGTTCGGCCGCAAGCTGTGGCACCGGCAGCGCCACGGCCGCGGCGACGGCCTGGTGGCGCTCGCCGATCTCGACCGCCCGGCGAGTCCCGGCGCCACCCTCCGCGCCGACCGGAACGTGCTCCTGGCCGGCACCGGGACCATGCTGGCGATCGCGACGATCTTCGCGGTGCTCGGCCTCGGCTACGCGGTCCGGATCGCGCTCGGTTACGCCGCGGCCTGGATGTTGCTCAGCGCGTACGCCAGGTTCACCACGGCCCGGCTCGTGCTCGCCGCGCGCGGCGAGCTCCCGTGGCGGTTGTTCGGGTTCCTGGACGACGCCCGCGACCGCGGCGTGCTCCGCCAGTACGGCGCGGTCCACCAGTTCCGGCACCGGCACCTGCAACGGCACTTGGGCGGACCGGAGTAGCCGGGGAGGTCAGGAGCACTGGATGGCCATGTCGTCGAAGCGGACGAAGGTCTTGGTGCCGTTGCTGTTGCCGTAGATGACCTGGAGGTAGATGTCGCCGGTGAAGCGGCGCAAGTCGAGGCCGGTGAGGTAGGCCTGGCGGTAGCCGCCGCCGGGGAACCAGGGGTAGGTCTCGGCGATGATGCTCCAGCCGTCGGGGTTCCAGATCTGGAGTCCGACCTGGGCGCCGGCCGGGGTGAGGGGGTTGAACCAGACGCCGACGGCGCAGTTGCCGCGGTTCCAGTTGGAGATGGTGACCGGGATGCGGTTGGCGGCCCAGCCGTTGCCGACGAAGAGCCAGCCGTCGTTGGCGCCGGAGCGGGCGACCCCGCCGTTGAGGTCGTAACCGGCGACACCGTCCCCGGAACCGCCGCCCTGCCAGCGGGTCCACGGGGTGGCCCCCTCGACGCTGTCCCACACTTGCACGCTCGCTTGAGCGGGCGTTGCGGCGGTCACCGAGACCGCCGACAGGAGCGCGGTGGCCAAGGCCAGAGCTTTTGCGGTTCTTTTGAGAATCCCGTGTTTCATGGCGTGTTCGCCTTTCGCATCGAATTTCGCCGGAAGCCGGGGTGATTAGCGGATCCCGATTTCCTTTCCGGTTAACCGATGCTGGCACAGAAACCGCGCACCGATAAGCGTCCGATCTTGCCCACTCGACCGTGGGTAAGATTGCCCATGCCTACTATTGTCGTGAGACCGGTGCCGTAGCCGCACAGCGTCCATCCAGGGTAGTGCGGCCGGCCCGGGGAAACCGTAGACTCGGTTTGGTGGGGGCGATCGCCGCGTCGGGCACTGGTGCCGGGCAGCGCGTGCTCGCGGACATTGTGGGAGCGCAGGTCGCGTGGTGGAATCTCGGTTTCGCGGTCCGGCGCGCCGTGGTGCGGGAAGCCCGCCGGGGAAAGCGATTTCCGGAGCCGGACGTGTGGGATGTGTCCGCCCGCTGGGCCCGGCAGTGGCTGGCGGCGCCGTGGTGGTGGCGGCTGGTTCGCGGTGCCGGTGTCACGGTCCTCGTCGTCGTCGGCCTGACCGGGCTCGCCGCGGTGCTGGGCGAGGTGGACGGGATCACCGCACTGAGCGGTGCGGTGGCCGGGTGCCTGCCGCCGGCCGCCGGGTGGTCCTGGCGGCAGGCGCGCATCGCCAGGCTGTTCGCCGCACAGGACCTCGATCTGTCGCCCGATCCGCTGCCCGCGCGGAGGCTGGCCGTCCGCACGGTCCTGGTCCTGCTCGCGGTCGGTGCGGCGGTGAGCGCGACGATCATCGCCATCGCGAACGATCGGTCCGCCCGGTACGACTGTCCCGAGTTCGCCGTCGATGCGCCCGTGCACGACTGGTGGCTGCACCGAGGCGGGCGCGCCGGGGTCGGCTGCCCGGCCGCCGACACCCGCTCGGCCGGCGCGGGCGTGCGGTACACGCCGTGGAGTCCGGTGGTCGCCAACCGATTCGGGTGGAGTGAGGTGGTGTACGCCTTCCCGCCGGAAGAGCCGATCACGATGTTCGCGCCGATCTTCGGCGCCTGGATCGCCGCCGGCGGCCCGTCCGGCGTGCTCGGCCGGCCCACCGACGGCAACGTGGACGACACGACCACCGCCTACGTGAACTTCCGTGGCGGCACCATCGTCCTGACCGCCGACGGCGACCCGAAGGTCCACGTGGGACAGCAGTACGCCCGCCGGGCCCGCGATCTCGCCAGCCCGTGTGCGGCGCGCGATCGCCCGTGCATCACCACGGCCTACGCCGACGCCGGCGTAATCCACGTCGGCTGGCAATACGGTGCCGCGGACGCGTTCAACGTCACCTGGCAGCCGGCCGGCGGACCGCCGTGGTCGGAACGGCACCGTGAGGTGGCCGGCTTCGAGGTCACCCTGCCCGACGTCCGGCCGGCGACGACGTACCTGGTCTCGATCCAGGCCTGTGAAAAGCACTTCTTGAGCCGGTCCGCCTGCACCTGGCCGCCCGACGAAGTTGCCGTCCGGGTCGGTTAGATGCCGACCGAGCCCAGGCATCCGGCCCCCATGCTGCTGGTGCTCGGCCTGCGCTGGCTCGCGTTCGGCTGGATGCTGGTGGTGGCGTTCGCCGGCGGCCAGGTCCAGCGGCCGGTCGAGGCCGGCGTCGCCCTGATCGCCACCGGCTGCTGGACGGCCTGGCTGACGATGGCCGCGGTGCGGCGGATGCGGCTCGTGCTCGCCGCCGATCTGGCCGTGGCCGTGGCGTTGATCGTGGGGTACGGCCGGGTGTATCCGGCGCAGGCGGTACTGACCGGCCACCCGTCGTTCATGGGTGCGTATCCGGCCGCGGCGGTCGCGGCGTGGGGCGTCGTCCGGGGAATCCGGGGTGGCCTGGTCGCCGGGGCGGTGCTCGGGCTGAGCCTGCCGTTCGCTTACGCCGCCAATGAAGTCGCGTTCGCGCGGCTGTCGTTCCTGCAGCTGTTGACCACGGTCGGCTGGGGGCTGTCGTACGTGCTGCTGGGTGGCGCGGTGGGCGTGGCCGCCGGTCAGCTCGACCAGCTGCGCGAGCAGGCCATCCGGCACGGCGAGCGGACGGCGCGGATGGCCGAACGGGAGCGGCTCGCCGCGCGGATCCACGACGACGTGCTGCAGAACCTGGGCCGGCTCCGGGCCCGGATCGGGGAGCTGTCCGCCGCGCCGGCGCTGACCGCCGTGGCCGAGGGGATCGCCCGGCAGGAGGCGGCGCTGCGCGGTCTGGCGCGCTCCGATCCCGACCCGCTTCCGGCCGGCGTCGTCTCGCTGCGCGAGAAGCTGGCCGAGCTCGCCGAACGGCGCGACGAGATCCCGGTCCGCCTGGTGACGAGCGGCCCGGTCCGGTTGCCGGAGGCGGTGGCGGCCGACGTCGTCGCCGCGGTGGCGGAACTGCTGAGCAATGTCGTCAAACACGCACGGGCGCACCGGGTCTGGCTCACCGTGTTGCAGGATCGCGCTGACGTCACGGTGAGCGTCCGGGACGACGGCGTGGGGTTCGAGCCCGGCCGCGACACGGACGGGATCGGCCTGCGGCTGTCGGTCCGGGCTCGGGTGGAACGCCTCGGCGGGCAGGTCCGCATCCGCAGCCGCACCGGCCAGGGCACCGAAGTGGAGCTGCGCATCCCCCGAGGGAGAGGTGATCATGCCGGGAAACCCGGTCCGGTTGCTGGTCGTCGAGGATCACCCGATCACCCGCGACGGTGTCCGAACCGCACTCGAGCGCGACGGCCGGGTGACGGTCGTGGGTGAGGCCGCGGACGCACCGGCCGCCTGCTGCCTGGCCGACCGGCTCCGCCCCGACGTCGCGCTGGTCGATCTGCGGCTGGGCCCCGGGGCGGGCCGCGGCGTCGACGTCATCGGCTACCTGCGCGTCCACTGGCCCGACATCCGGATTCTCGTGCTTTCCCAGGGAGAACCCGCGGAGTTCCTGGCCGCCGTCCGCGCCGGGGCACACGGCTGCGTCAGCAAGGCGATCACCGCCGCGGAGCTGACCGCGGCGGTGGAGGCCGTGCTCACCGGCCCGGTCCTGCCCGCCGACCTGGCCGCCCACCTGATCGGCGAACTGCACGAATCGTCCCGCCCGCTCACCACCCGCGAGCGGGATGTGCTGCGCTGCCTGGCCAAGGGCTACGACAACCGCGAGATCGCCGACGAGCTGCAGATCGCCGTCCGCACGGTCAACCGCCACCTGGAGAACATCCGCGCCAAGCTCGGCCACCACCGCCGTTCCGTGCTCATCCGCGTCGCCCGCAACCACCACCCCTGAGGCGTCAGGTGCCGATCACCTGTGCGTGGGCCAGCTCCGCGTAGGCCTCGTCGAGCTTCGCGACGGCCTGCTGGCGGAACCCGGCTCCGCCACCGGTCCAGTCGTTCAGCGCGAGCTGGATGTACCCGACGCCGACGGAGATGTCCTGAGCGGCGGCCTGCAGCCACGGCTCCGGCTGTGGTTTGACGGTACCGAGCTCGTCGATGAAGCCGGCCCGCGCCGGGAACGGCCGGGCGCCCGGACTCGCCTGGGCGGCCTGGGTGAACTTGTCGAACGCCGCGGCCCGCAACTGGGCCCGCCGCACCGGGTCGAGGGTGCGGCCCGCAGTACTGAGATCACCCAGCCCCAGCGCGATCTGCCGGCCCACGACCTCCTGCGGGTCGGGCAGCCAGTCGACCGCCAGGCCGCACTGCGGGCACCCGAGCTCCCAGTTCCAGTCGAGGTGCACCGGAACGCAGATCACCTGCCCTCGCCACTTGAAGCACCACGGCCCCTCGGAGTCGGCGGAGGCCGGCGCGGCCACGCCGATCGTCGCCAGTGCGGCGGCCCCCAGCGCGACCAGTCCTCGGCGGATCCGGCTCATCTTGTTGCGTCTCATGGGTTCTCATGGTTCTGCCCGGTGACGTCGTCCGCAAGCGACCGGGTTTTCCCATGCCGGCATGGGTATTCTTACCCACAGGCGCGGCCCTCGGGCCGGCGCGGCGACCATCTCTCACCGGTGACGGCCGGCGGGATCGCGTTCCTCGACCTCGAAGTTCGCGGCCTCCCGGGCCGCGGCCTCGACACGGTTGTGCAACTCGGACCACCCCTCGGGCAGGTTGGTCACCGTCGGGTGGTAACCGGCGCTGCCATCGATGAGCTCACGGACGATATCGGCGTGACCGGCGTGCCGGCAGGTCTCGGTGATCATGTGGACGAGCATCCACTGCAGGGTCACCTCTCGCATGCCTTCGGGAAAGTGTGGCACCTGGCCGGGTGAGTCGAGATCAAGCGCCGCGATGGTGGCGTCGGCGTGTTTCCACGACCGCTTGTACTCTGCGATGACCTCCTCGCTCGTCTCCTCCGGGCGGACGAGGAAGTCTTCCGATTGAGTGCGGTCGACCAGCCACTCCGCCGCGTCGGCGGGTCGGTCGAAGACTTCGCCGAAGTAGCCGAACTCGTTGCCCGTCAGGTGCTTCACCAGTCCGAGCAGGTTGGTGCCGGTCGGGGTGAGCGGTCGGCGTGCGTCGTACTCGGAAAGGCCGTCGAGCTTCCACACCAGTACGTCGCGCACCTGCTGCAAGTAGAGGTGCAGATAGGTTTTCGGATCCACATCCCGACCCTAGAAGTCCGGTGCCGCCGCGGTCTTGAACACCAGCGCCGGATCGATCGACGATGCGTGCCATGTGATTGGATGGCCCGATGGACCCGGTACGCGGCTCGGTTCGGCTGGACACCGAGCGGTTCGGTGTGGACGCCTTCCGCGACGGCTGGGAAGAGCAGATCGGCGACGGTTTCACGTTGCCCGCCTTCAGCCACGAAGCCACCGCTGGTGCCACCGTTCGCGGCCGCGCCTCCCGCGTCGGGGACTCAGCCATCACGGACTTCGAGACCGCCACCCGGGTCCGGGTCGATTCCGCGTTTCCCGACAACGGCGAACTGCGGATGTACGTGGTGCACCGGGGCGCCTACATCCTCGAACGCGAACGCGACACGATGGCGGTCGAGGCCGGCCAGTTTCTGCTGAGCCGATCGATCGGGCTGACCGGTTACGACGTCGCTGCGGGCACTTCCGCCCAGGTGATCGGTCTGCCCGCCGAGGCGCTGAGCGTGTTCGACGGCAGCACGCAAGCGACCGGCCCGGCCGCCGCCGCGGAGGTTCGTGTGCTCCTGGCCCACACACGTGTCGTCCAGGCGACGCTCGGCGACCTCAGCGATGAGGGCGTCCACGCGAGCCGCAACGCGTTGGTCGAGCTGGTGCGCGGGGTCTTGCACGGATATGTCGACGGCACCGAGCCCGGCCCGCTGGTCCACGCGGCCAGGAACCTCGCGGATCGCCTGCTCACCAACCCGGACCTGACACCGGCGCTGCTGGCGAGCCGCCTCAAGGTCTCGCTGCGCACCCTGCACCGGGCCTTCGCGTCAACCGGCGAGCCCGTCGCGGCGTACATCCGCCGACGGCGTCTCGAGCAGGCGCGCCGCGCGCTCCTCTCGCCCTCCCCCAGCACGGTTTCCGAGATCGCGGCACGCTGGCAGTTCGCCGACAGCAGCCACTTCATCCGAACATTCCGCCGCTACTACGGCCAGACGCCGGCCCGCTATGCCCGCGATCACCACCGCTGAGAGGCAAACTCTCAAGCCGCTCGGCGGGAACCCCGACACCTCCCGCCGAGGCGTGGGTTCCCCGGACCCGGCCCGGCTCGAACGGGCTGCCACCCTCACCGTGCGACGGGCAGGACGCACCCTTACCGGGTAGCTGCGCCTTGGGCGGGTTCCTGGCGAGCGTAGCCCGGAGTCACCTGCCGCGGCGATCGAATTCGGCCGCGCCGGAACCGCGCGCTCACGGCGAAGAGCGCGTGGCGGGGTTACCCGAGCCGCCGGCGGAGGGTGTCGAGCGCGGCGTCGAGGTCGGGTGAGGACTGTTCGAGGACGAAATCCGCGTCCAGCATCAGCAGGTTGAGGGCGAGCGCGGCCGGTGACTCGGCGGTGGCGTGCACGCGGCAGCGATGCTCGTCCACCACCTCGACGGGGACGGCCGCCGGTACTCTGGCGATGATCTCGGCGGCGGGTGCGCCGACCAGGACGACGGCGCGATGGCGGGCGAAGGCCGAGTCGATGCCGTGCAGCACGTCGGTGGCGGACGGGGCCTCGCGCGGGGTGAACGTCGCGCCTTCCGGGCGGTTCACGGTCATCCGGTCGAGGCGGAACTGCCGCCAGTCGCCGCGGCCGGAGTCGAAGGCGACGAGGTACCACCGCCGCCCCACCTGGACGACGCGATGCGGTTCCACCTCACGGTGGGTCGCCTTGCCTTCGCGGGTCAGGTAGCCGAAGCGGACGCGGCGGTGGTCGCGGCAGGCGGCGGTGAGGAAGATCAGCAGGTCGGGGGCGACGCCGCCGGGGGCCCGCGCCGCCTGCGTGTAGTCGCGCATGGCGGCGACCCGTCCCCGCAGCCGGCGTGGCAGTACCTGCTCGAGTTTCACCAGCGCGGTTCCGGCGGCTTCGCCGAGGTCGGTGGTGCCGGCGCCGGTGGCCATCCGCAACGCGATGACGATGGCCACGGCCTCGTCGTCGTCGAGCTGCAGCGGAGGCAGCGCGGTTCCGGGGCGCAGCCGGTAGCCGCCGGCCACCCCGGGGGCCGCTTCGACGGGGTAGCCGAGGTCACGCAGCTTCCGGATGTCGTAGCGCACCGTGCGGGGGCTCGTGCCGAGCCGGTCGACCAGCTCGGCGCCGGTCCACGACGAGCGCGTCTGCAGCAGGGTCAGCAACGCCAGCAGGCGGGAAGCCGGGTTCGACATGTCTCCATGATGTGGTGAATCGCGGCAAAGATCTTGCCGCAATACCCGGCATCCTTCACCTCATGAACACGACCACCACGCCCAGCCCCAAGACCGTCCTCGTCACCGGCGCCACCGGCACGATCGGCCGCCACCTGGTCGGCGAACTGCTCGCCGCCGGGCACCGGGTGAGGGCGCTGACCCGCACCCCCGAGAAGGCCGGCCTGCCCGAGATGGTGGAGCTGGTCGCCGGCGACCTGACCGCGGCGCCACCGGAGGGACTGTTCGACGGTGTCGACAGCGCGTTCGTCTTCCCGGTGGCGGGGGTGGCCGGATTCGTCAAGGCGGCCGCGGCCGCGGGCGTCGCGCACCTGGTCCTGCTCTCCTCGCTCGCCGCGGCACTCGAACACGAGCGTGACCGCGGGTCGGCCAGCCAGGTGCACCACTCCGCGGTCGAGGACGCCGTCCGCGACAGCGGCGCGGCCTGGACGATCCTGCGGCCCGGCACCTTCGCCGGCAATCTGCTGGCGTGGGCCCGGCCCATCCGCTACACCGGCGGAGTGACCGGCCCCTACCCGACCTCCGCGCAGGCCCCGATCCACGAGGCCGACATCGCCGCCGTCGCCGCCGTGGCGCTGACCGAACCGGGACACGCCGGCCGGCACTACCCCATGACCGGTCCGCAGGCGCTGAGCCGGGTCGAGCAGCTCAACACGATCGGCACGGCCATCGACCGGGAGCTGAGGTTCACCGAGAACACGCCGGACGAGTTCCGCGCCGAGATGCATTCCTACGGCGTCGGCGAGGACATCATCTCGATGCTCCTCGGCCACTGGTCGGACACGGTCGAAACGCCCGACGTGGTGCGGCCGGCCGTGGAGCAGGTGACCGGACGGCCGGCCCGCACCCTCGCGGAGTGGGCGCGCGACCACGCGGCGGCCTTCGGCGCGTGAACCCTCCGGGTCAATCCCGGTAGTTGAAGAGCACCTCGCCCAGATCGGCCGGAGCCCAGTACTTCAGATCTTCGGGGGCGTACCCGGGCCACGTGTCCGCGTCGAACGGCCCGGCCAGGTCGGCCGGGGTCAGCACCCGGAACGCCGGGAACTCCGCCAGCACGGCGACCAGTTCCGGAGCGTCCACGAACGTCAGCGGTCCCCAGGTGGTCGCCGTCCCGTCGATCGCGCGCGGCTCGGCGACCGCCACGACCGGCTCGGTCCGGTCGCGGGTGATCCATTTTCCGCCTCCCGACGCTCGCGGCTACTGCCTCGCGAGCACCCAGGGCATGAACTTCTCCGCCAACGCCCGGCTGAACGGCCGCACCAGTTCCTGCAGTTCGGCACACGCGGATTCGCCGATGTGCGCATACGGCGCCACGCTGTTCTCGTCGGTCGCCTTCTCGAGTTCCGCCCGGCGGGCCGCACCCGTGGGCGTGAACGTCGGCTCGGCATCACCGGTGAGCCAGTCCCGCTCACGGAGGCCGTCGACGGCGCGGCTCCAGTCCTCTTCGGACCACGACCGGGAAGTACGCAGGGTTTCCGCCGGGACAGCACCGGAAGCAGCGTGGGTGACGAGCGCTTCGACGCCGCTCAGGCCTGCCGTCAGCAGGGCCGCGATGTGGGCGTCGCCGCGGTACTCCCGGAGCAGGGTCTGCGCGTGCCACAGGACCAGGTGGGGTTCGGTGGGCCACGGAAGGGCCGCGTGGGCGGCGTACAGCGGGCGGCCGACAACGTCGTCGGCGACGGCCTCGGCGGCCTCGCGCAGCAGAGTGGCCGCCCGGTGCATCTCCGGAGAGCCGATCGCGTCGCCCAGGGCGCCGCGCAGCGCCCGATCGGCGGCGGCGTAGCGCGCGGCCAGGACGGCGTCCGGCTCGGTGGCGGCCCGCGCGGCGGTGATCGACTCCCGGACGAGAGCGGGGTTGAAGTTGTAGAAGGTCGCGACCACGACCGAAGCCGGGACCGCACCCAGCGCCGCCGACCTCGACGCGAAGTAGCCCGCGCGGCCGCTGAGGCCGAGCTCCTGGTACGCCGCGGCGGCTTCCGGAGCGAAGTAGATCATGCCGTGGTAGGGCTCGATGAGTCGCCAGGTCCGGCGCGCCGCTTCGATCACGGGGCCAACATACCAGCCAGTCGGTACGGCGTGGGGCGTTCCGGCCCGCCCATCCGCGGTCCACCTCGCTATGCGGGCCACCCCGCCTTGCGGCCCACCGGCCGTGCGGCCCACCGGCCGTGCGACTCATCCTGCCGCGCGGCCCCCGGCCGCGCCGCCCACCCGGCTTTCGCGCCCACCTCACGGTGCGCCCTCATCCCCCGTGCCGCCCACCCGGCCGTGCGGCCTACCAGGTGCGCGGCCCACCCGCCGCGCACCCCACCTCGCCGCGCGGCCCACCAGCCCGGCAACCCCGCCGTGTCGCCCACCCGGCCATGCCGCCCACCCCGCCACGCGACCCACCCAGCCGTGCCGCCCACCCCGCCGTGCCCCACAGCCGGCCCGCGCTAGCATCCCGGCGGCGGCCGCGCCGATCAGGAGGCGAACATGGCGGACGAACGCGGCGTCGAAGCCGTTGAGCAGTGGTTTCGGCGGCGAGGCTTGCCCGCCGTGGTGCGGGGGCGGCCTGCGCAGCTGCTGGTGCGCGTCGGGCCCGCCGTCGTGTTCGTTGCGGCCTGGCGGGTGCTCACCGCCGTGCTGTCCGCTGTGGACGGCCGGACCGATGCGGACTTCGACCGGCTCATGGAAAACGACCTCTACGCCCTCGGGTACACCGGGCTGCTGCTGAGCCTGGTCGTCTTCCCGGCCCTCGGGTCGTGGCTCACCGCGCGGTGGGTGCGGCGCAAGCTGGTCGACCGCGGCGGTACCGTGCCCGCGGCGGTGATGGCCGCGGTGTTCGTGGTCGTCGTGCCCGTGGCCGACTGGATCGTCGACGGCGACTCGATGCCGCTCGGCTTCGGCACCCAGCTCGCGATCCTGGTCGGATTGTTCGCCGCCGCCTTCGTCGGGGTCGGGTCGATCGTCGGCTGGGCGCTGCGGGCCGCCTACCGGCAGACGCGGCTGCTCGGCGAGCTGACCAGCCGGGCGCTGCCGCTCCTGCTGCTGTTCACCGTGTTCGGGTTCTTCACCACCGAGATCTGGCAGGTCGGCGCCGCCCTGCCGCGGCAGCGGATGTGGCTGGTCGTCGGGCTGCTCGCCGTGGTCGCCGTCGTCTTCCTGCTCGCGGCGCTCAAGGACGAGGTCACCCGGCTGACCCAGTCGCGCACCGCGCCCGTCGGCCTCGACAAGCTGCGCGAAACGCCGCTGGCGCCCTTCCTCGCCGACGACGTCCCCGAACGGCTCCCGCTCACCAAGCTGGAACGGGCGAACATGATCCTCGTCCTCGTCCTGACCCAGGTGCTGCAGACCTTCGTGCTCGCCACCCTCGTGTTCGTCTTCTTCGTGGTCTTCGGGATCGTCGCGGTGCAGCACGCGGTGATCAAGGCGTGGATCGGCCGCGACCCCGCCGGCGGCACGCTGTTCGGCATCCAGCTGCCGATCCCGCAGGAGCTGCTGCAGGTTTCGCTGTTCATCGCCGCGTTCTCCGGCCTGTACTTCGCCGCCTCGACGGTGACCGATGCCAAGTACCGCAACGCCTTCTTCGACCCGCTCGCCGACCACCTCGCGGTCAGCCTCGTCGCGCGCGACCTCTACCTCGCCTACTTCGAGCCCCGGAAGCGGTAACTCCCGGACCCGACGACCACGACCGTGGCCTTCTTCCCCGCGTCGTACGTCACGCTCGAAACACCCGGGGCCCACCGCACCGGCTTGCCCGACTCGGTCACGTTGCCCGCCGGGATCACCACTTCGGCGGTGGTGCCGGCGGGCACGGTCACGTCCATCGTCAGCCCGCCACCGGTGACGCTCCAGGCATTCGACAACCGCCCGTAGACGGTGTCGATGGCGCCTTCGGCGTGGGTGAGCCCGCCGCCGAGGTGAACGAATTCATGTCCACCGGCCCGAACGTGCCGTCGGGCTGGATCGAGTTCCAGCGTTCCCACACGGTGGTCGCGCCCTTGGCGATCTCGTACCCCCACGACGGGTAGTCCTGTTTGGACACCAGCGTGTAGGCGAGGTCGTCGCGGCCGATGTTCGTCAGGGCCGGCATCAGCCACGGCGTCCCGATGAACCCGGTCTTGAGGTGGTTGTCGCTCTGGGCGAGCTTCGCCACGTACTTCGCCCCCGCCTTGGCCTTCAGCGCCGGATCGGTGACGAGGTCCATGCCGAGCGCCAGGGCGTACCCGGTCTGCGAATCGCCCAGCACCGTCCCGTCCGCCGCCACATAGGCGCGGGTGAACGCGGTACGGACGTCGTTGTCCAGTTTGCCGTACTCGGCCGCTTCGGCGGTCCGGCCCACCGCGGCCGCCATCTCCGCCATCATCCGGACGTCCTGCGCCCAGATCGCGGTGCCGAGCACGCCCTGGTCCGAGGGGTCGTCGAGGTTGAGCCAGTCGTTGGTGAAGAACGTCAGCCGCCCGGTCTCCAGGTTGTCCGGCCCGGCACTCGCGCGGGCGTAGGCGAAGAAGCGGCTCATGGCGTCGTAGTTGTCGCGCAGCACCTGCGCGTCGCCATAGGCGTGCCACAGGGCATACGGCACGGTGATCAGCGCGTCTTCCCAGCCGACGCCGCTTTCGTCGAACGCACCATTCGTCGACGGGACGACCGCCGGGATCGACCCGCTGCTCTTCTGCTCGTCACGGACGTCGGTCAGCCACTTCCCGAGGAAGGCCCGGGTGTCGCTGAGGTAGCTCGCCGTCGGCGCGAAGATGTTGATGTCACCGGTCCAGCCCAGTCGCTCGTCGCGGGCCGGGGTGTCGGTCGGGATCGAGAGGAAATTGCCCCGCGCGCCCCAGGAAACGTTGCTGAGCAGCTGGTTCAGCATGCCGTCGGACGTCCCCAGCGTGCCGGTGCGGCGCAGGTCCGAACCCCACACGACGCCCCGCACGTCCGCGGCGGCCGGCGGCGTGGCGAGCCCGGTGACCTCGAGGTAGCGGAAACCGTGCTGGGTGAAGGTCGGCTGGTAGGTGCTCGTGCCGTCCTTCGCGAACCGGTAGTAGTCCGTGGCGGTCGCCGCCCGCAGGTTCGCCACGTACATCGTGCCGTCGGGGTTGAGTACCTCGGCGTGCCGCAGCTTGACCGTCTCCCCCGCCTTGCCGGTGAGCTTCACCCGGGCGACGCCGACCATGTTCTGGCCGAGGTCGTACACGGTCACCACCGGCGCGGGGTGGCTGACCGCTTTCGTGGCGAGGACCTGGGTTTCCCGCACCGGCTCGTCCGGCTGCGGCGACAGCTTCACCGTGTCCGAGGGCCGGGTGACGACCGGCGCCCACGCCGAGTCGTCGAACCCGGCGGCCGCCCAGCCGGGCTGTTCGAGCCGGGCGTCGTAGGTCTCGCCGAGCTGGTTGTCGGTCGCCGCGAACGGGCCGGTGCTCCACTTCCAGCCCGGTGCCGTGTCGACCCACTGCACGCCGCCGTCGGCGTAGGTGATCTTCAGCCGGGCGACGAGCGCCAGGTCGGTACCGTACTGGCCCTTGCCGGCGAGCCCGATCTTCCCGGCCCACCACCCGTCGCCGAGCGCGGCCCCGAACCCGTTCGCGCCCGCCCGGACCAGCTCGGTGACGTCGTAGGTCTGGGACTGGATCCGCTTGGCGTACTCGGTGTAGCCGGGCGCGAGGTACTGGTCGCCGACCTTGCGGCCGTTGAGCGTGAGCTGGTAGACGCCGTGCGCCGACGCGTACACGCGGGCCTGGGCCACGCGCTTGCCGGGCGTGGTCGAGAACGACGTCCGCAGCAGCGGTTCGAAGGAGTCGCGGCCGGCGAACAGGGCGTCGGTGCTGCCGGTGACGGTCAGTGCGCCGTGGTCGATGCTGCCGCCGGTGAACGGGTTGGGCACCGCGAATTCGGGGTTCGCCAGCACGCTGCCGTCCGGTTTGGTGACGGCGAACTTGGTGACGGTGACCGATTCCGCGTCGTAGGTGCGCAGGCCGGCCCGCCCGCTCGGGAAGCCGGTGACCGTGCGGGTGTCGACGACGACACCGTCCAAAGTGGTCCGGATGGTGGTGCCGTCGACGGTGTAGGCCACGGTGTGCGTCCCGGCCAGCAGGCCGGCCCGGGTGAACCCGAACGGCCGCAGGTCCACTTCGGCCAGTACCGAGTAGCCGCCGTTGACACGCAGGTGCGGACGCAGCAGCGGCACGGACGTCGCGGAGTCGCCGACGTTGAGCTGCCACATGTAGGCGTTGCCGGCGTCCCGGGCCCGGAGGAAGGTCCCGAAGGCCAGGTTGTCCAGCCGGAAGTCCTCGGTGACGGTGTAGTCGGTCCACTGGTCGTACGACGGCGCCGGTTTGCCGATCCAGGCCGCGGAGCCCCAGTCGGCCGCGGTGAGCAGCCCGGTCTCGAACCACGCGGGCCGGCTCCACCGGCTCGGGGCCCCTGGTCGTCCCAGCTGCGGACGCGCCAGAAGTACCGGACGCCGGAGGCGAGATCCGGCCCGCGATAGGCGACGTCGACCTGCTGCGCCGACCTGACCCGGCCGGAACGCCAGACATCGGCGGCTCCCGGCGTCCGGCCGACCTCGAGCTCGTAGGCGGTTTGCGTGACCGCCCGACGCGACGAGGAGATCTGCCAGCCGAATACGGGGGCCGCTCCGGGAATCCCGAGTGGGTTGGCCCGGCCGTTCGTGGTGAGCCCGTCGAGGGCCGGTGAGATTAGGTGACCGCGGTCACGGTCGTCAACGGCGTCCGAATTGTGCCGTCCGCCACCTTGTAGGTTAGGTAAGCCTGACCTTATGGTCCTCCCTGTGTCCCTTGTCCCCCGCTCCGGCGTGCACGCCCAGGAGGTCGACGTCGCCTACGGCAGCGACGTCGTCGTGCGTGCCGCTTCCCTTTCCCTGCAGGCCGGGACCGTCACCGCGCTGATCGGCCCGAACGGCAGCGGGAAGTCGACGCTGCTGCGGGCGCTCGCCCGGCTGCACCCGCCGGTCGCCGGGTCCGTCACCTTCGCCGACGGCGCCGACCTGCGCGCACTGTCCGGAAAGGACATCGCCAAGCGGATCACCCTGCTGTCGCAGCACCGGACCGCGCCCGGCGGGGTCTGCGTCCGGGAACTGGTCGAGTTCGGCAGGCACCCGCACCGGTCCCGCTGGGGCGGCCGCGATCCCGAAGGGCACGCCGCCGTCGAGCGGGCGATGGCGCTGACCGGGCTGTCCGCCCTCGCCGACCGGCCCGTGCAGGCGCTGTCCGGTGGGCAGGCGCAGCGGGTCTGGCTCGCCGCCTGCCTGGCCCAGGACACCGCGCTGCTGCTGCTCGACGAGCCCACGACCTTCCTCGACCTGCGCTACCAGGTCGAGATCCTCGACGTCGTCCGCGATCTGGCCGACCGGCACGGGGTCGGCGTCGGCGTGGTGCTGCACGACCTCGACCAGGCCGCCGCGGTCGCCGACCGGGTGCTGCTGCTCGAAGCCGGCCGGGTCACCGCCGAAGGCACCCCCGCCGACGTGCTGACGGCCGAACACCTCAGCCGCGCCTACGGCATCCGCGTGGACGTCGTCGCCGACCCGGCCGACGGGCGGATCCACACCCGCGCGGTCGGCCGCTTCAACGACGCGGCACCGCGCACCGCGTCGGTCTGACCCGAGAAAAAACAGGAGAAACATGCGGATCACCCGGATGCTCCTCGGCCTGTCCGCGGCCGCCACGTTCTTCGTGGCCGGCTGCGGCACCACCGAGGCACCCACCAGCAACGCCGCCGCCACCGGCGGTGCCGGCCCGATCACCGTCGTCGACTCGCGCGGCAAGGAGGTGAAGCTGCCCGGCCCGGCCAAGCGCGTCGCGGCGACCGAGTGGAACGCCGTCGAGCACCTCGTCTCCCTCGGCGTCATGCCGGTCGGCGTGGCCGACATCAAGGGCTACGGCCAGTGGGTCAGCGCCGAAAAGCTCGACGGCACCCCGAAGGACATCGGCACCCGCGGCGAACCGAGCCTCGACACGCTCGGCTCGCTGGGCCTGGACCTCGTGGTCGTCACCGACAGCGTGACCGAAGGGGCCCTGGAGCAGATCGAGGCGAAGGTCCCGGTCATCGTCATCAACGGCGGCAACGCCAAGGACCCGATCGCCGGGATGTACGCCAACCTGGACACCATCGCCAAGGCCACCGGCACCGAAACCCGGGCCGCACAGCTGAAAACCGAGTTCGAGCAGAAGCTGACCGCCGGCCGGGCCGCGGTGGAGAAGCGGGGCGCCGCGGGCCAGAAGGTCGCGTTCTCCGACGCCTACGTCACCTCCGGCTCGGTCAGCATCCGCCCCTACACCAAGGGCGCGCTGGTCTCCGCGGTGTTCGCCAAGCTCGGCCTCGAGACCGCCTGGCCGATGGACGGCGACGCGGTCTACGGCCTCGCGCAGGCCGACGTCGAAGGCCTGACCAAGCTGCCCGACGTGCGGTTCTGGTACATCGCCAACAACGCCGACGGCGACCCCTACCAGCAGCAGCTGGCCGGCAACGCGATCTGGACGAACCTCCCGTTCGTCAAGAGCGGCAAGGTGCACCGCTTCCCGGACGCCCTCTGGATGTTCGGCGGCCCGAAGTCCATGGCGCAGTTCGTCGACGCGGCCGTCGCCGCGCTCGAGAAGTAGCGTGGTCACCCTGACCGAGCCCGGCCCGCCCGCGGTCGCCGTCCGGCGCCGCGGGCGGCTCGCGCTGCTCGGCGGCGGGCTCGCCGCGCTCATCCTGCTGGGTTCGGCCGTGCACCTGACGCAGGGCACCGCGAACCTGGACCCGCTGGACGTGCTGCGGCTGGTCTTCGGCAGCGCGACCGGTGACACGACCGCGGTGGTCGTCGAGTCGCGGCTGCCGCGCCTGCTCGCGGCGCTGGTCGTCGGGGGCGCGCTCGGCGTGGCCGGCGCGGTGCTGCAGTCGGTGTCCCGCAACACCTTGGCGTCGCCGGACACCCTGGCCGTCAACGCCGGCGCCCACCTGGCGGTGGTCGCCGTCGCCGCGTTCGGCGTTTCGCTGCCCCTGCTCGGCGCGACCGGGATCGCCTTCGCGGGCGGGCTGGCGGCGGCCGTGTTCGTGCTCGCGCTGTCCGGCACCGGGGGCACCGGGATCGTGCGGCTGGTGCTGGCGGGCACCGCGATCGCGCTGGCCCTGATCTCCGTGACCCAGGTGCTGCTGCTGTTGTACGCCCAGGAAACCCGCGGCCTCTTCGCGTGGGGCGAGGGCTCCCTGGAACAGAACGGGCTCGGCGGCATCCGCACGCTCGGCCCGGTGGCCGGCGTGGCCCTGGCCGTGCTGCTCGGCCTGGCCCGGCGGCTCGACCTGATCCAGATCGGCGACGACCACGCCCGGACGTTGGGTGTCCACATCGGACGGACCCGGTTCGCCGCGATCGCGCTGGCCGTGCTGCTGGCCGCGACCGCGGTGACGCTGGCCGGCCCGATCGGGTTCGTCGGCCTCGCCGCACCGGCGGTGGCCCGGCTGCTCGCGACCGTGGTGCCGGGCCTGCACCGGCACGCGGCGCTGCTCCCCTGCTCCGCGGCGCTCGGCGCGGTGCTCCTGCTGGGCGCGGACGTGCTGCTGCGCGCGGTCATCGGCCCCCAGCGCGCCCTGGCGGTGCCGACCGGCGTCGTGACGACGATCCTCGGCGCGCTCTTCCTCGTGGTCCTGGCCCGCACCGCCCGGATCACGGCCGCGACCGCCGAACCACCCGCGGCCGGCGCCCGGGGCGGGGTGAGCGCGACCCGGTACCGGGTGACGGTGGCGGTGCTGGTGCTCGTGCTGGCCGCCGTCGCCGTGGGCGCGGTGCTGCTCGGGGACGCGAAACTGCTGCTGGGCGACGTCGTCAACTGGGTCACCGGGCAGGCGGGGCCGCTCGTCACCGGTGTGCTGGACACCCGCGTTCCCCGGGTGGTGGCCGCGCTGCTGGCGGGCGCGGCACTGGCGCTGGGCGGCGCGCTCACCCAGGCGGTCGCCCGCAATCCCCTGGCCGAGCCGGGGATGATCGGCGTCGTCGGCGGCGCGGGCCTCGGTGCGGTCGCCGTGATCACGGCCGTGTCCGGGGCCGGGTTCTGGACGCTGACCGGCTCCGCGGGCCTGGGCGCCGCCCTGGCCATGGCCGTGGTCTTCGCCGTGGCCGCCCGCGGCGGGTTCACCAGCGAACGCCTGGTGCTGATCGGTTTCGGCGTGCACGCGGCGTCGCAGGCGGTGGTGACGCTGCTGATCACGCTGTCCGATCCGTGGAACGAGACCAAGGCGCTGACCTGGCTGGGTGGTTCGACCTACGGCCGGGCCTTCCCGCACCTGGTGCCGATGGCGCTGGCCTTGCTGGTGGTCGCGCCGGTGCTGGTCCGCACGCGGCGTGAGCTCGACCTGCTGGCGCTGGACGACGAAACCCCGCGCGTGCTGGGCGTGCCCGTGGCCCGGACGCGGTTGCTGCTGCTGTCGTGCGCGGTCCTGCTGACCGGCGCGGCGGTCGCGGGCATCGGGGTGCTGACGTTCGTCGGGCTGGTCGCCCCGCACGCGGCCCGGGCGATCGTCGGCAGCCGGCATTCCCGCCTGCTGCCCGCCGCCGCGGTGCTGGGCGCGATCCTGGTCTGCGCGGCCGACACCGTCGGCCGCACGGTCCTCGCTCCCGGCCAGCTCCCGGCCGGCCTGATGACCGCGATCCTCGGCGCGCCCTACTTCGTGTGGCTCCTCTACCGCCACCGCACGGCCGCCGCCCGGAGCCGCTGAGCTCCCCCGGGCGGCGGTCCGTCCGTGCTCAGCCGTCGACGCTGGTGTGCGTCTTCGAGGCGCACTTCGCCGGCGTGGTGTCGCCGTTGCCGTCGACCAGGCACACCTTCAGGCCGGCCACGTCACCGGCGTAGACGTTGCCGTAGGCCTTGAAGGGATCCCAGACGACCTGGTCCCCAGCGAGCCCGTTGCCGTTGTCCTTCGACCCGATCAGGACGCCGTCGAGCCAGGCCCACGCCTTCACGCCGTGCCCGTCCCCGCAGTAGTCGTGCACGACCGCGTAGTCGTCGTTGTTGCCGCCCCCGGGCGCCCCCGCGCCGTAGTCGACGAAGTCCACCGCATCGCAGCCGTCGGTGGTGTGGACGGTGAACTGTCGTCGTACGCGGCGGAAGTCGGAGTGGCCGCCGGCACGGCCGAGCCCAGCGCCGGCACCGGTGCGCGAGGACGTCGTGCAGTTCGGTGGCGATGCGCATCCGCTCCTCGGTGACCGCGCGCCGAGCCCGGGCTTCCCGGTCCCGGTCGAGCTGCCTGGTCAAGACCTCCAGGCGCGCGTTGCGCTCGGTGAGGATCCGGCGGATGTCGCCGACGGCCAGACGGTCGCGCTCAACAACGCGGCGAGCACGGCCAGCAGCCACTGCGGCCCCAGGTCCGCGGAGGCCGTCCCCGCCGCCTGCACCACGGTGGCGAGCACGGCGGCCGCGACCGACACGCGCCGGGACCGTTGCACCGCAACGGTGTAGTGGGCGAGCAGCGGGCCGAAGTTGTTTAACGCGTCTCAGTACCCGGCGATCACCGACGCCAGCGAACCGGCCAGGCAGAGCAGGAATACCTTCACCGGCGCCCGGCGGCGCGGCGTGACCGGCAGGATGGCGGCGGCGGTGAGCAGCACGCCGGGAAGCCCGAAAACCCGGCCGTGCGAGGCGTAGTCGTACCGGGGGGGCCAGCACGACGCCGAGGACGACCAGCCACGACACCACGCCGTCCAGCAGCTGCGGGTGCGCTTCCCCGTACCGCCGTACCCGCGTCCACGCCGCCCGCACCGGGCCACCGTATCCGCCCGGCTGCGGTGCGTTATGCGCCCGGGGTTGACCTTCGGTACCGCGGGAGTTGACGGGCCCCTACTCGGCCGTGGTTCTGCTTCCGCGCCGCCGTCGCCAGACCACGGCCGCGACGAGCAGCGCCACGGGTAAACCGGTGATCAGCAACCCTTCGGCGGGCGCCGGCACGACGTCCTGGTGCGCCACCGAGGCGGCGAGAGTGACGCCGCCGGCGGGGAATTCCCGGGCGGGCGGACCACTCCCGCACCCGTTCTGCTCGTGCCAGTGCCCGGCGACTGCGTATTCGACGGCGGTGGGCATCCCGCACCCCTCCTCGGGTGTTCTCCGGAACCGCAGACCAGTGTGGCGCGGCCGGCCGGAGAACTCCACACCTACTCGGGTGCCAGGATTTCCGTGGGGAGGCCGAGGGTTTCCACGATCCGCGCGACGGCGTCGCCGAGCCGCACGAAGTCGTCGCCGAGCGGATCGGTCACCAGGCGGCGGACGGTGGCGACGTGCCCGGGCGCCGAAGCGGCCAGGTGCGCGCGCCCGGCCGCGGTGAGCGTCGCCGTGGTGAACCGGCGGCCCTGGCCGGTGCAGACTTCGCGCACCACCCACCCCCGGTCTTCCAGGCGCGCGACGGCGTGCGAAATCCGCGGCAGCGACCCGTTGGCCATTTCCGCGATTTCGCTCATCCGCAGGCTTTCCCCGGGCACGGCCGACAGCCGGGCCAGGATCATGTAGCCCAGCAGTGTCAGGTCGGCGTCCCGCAGCAGCTGGCTTTCCAGCGCACCCGGGAGCGTGAGCAGGACCTTCGCCAGGTTGATCCACGCCCGCCGTTCGTCGTCGTCCAGCCAGCGGGCCGGCTCCTCCTCGCGCACGCCTTGACTTTAACACGCAACCCAACCTACCGTTTGGGTTGCATGTTAAACCCAAGGAGGAGCGATGACGACCACCCCGCGACTGACCTCGATGACCGTCCTCCGCCTCGGCTTCGCCCTGCTGGCGGCGGCCGCGGCGAACACGGCCATCGCGCTCGGCGCACTGGCCCTCGACGACGGCGGGATCGCGATGGGCCTGAACCCCGCGTCCTACCTGCCCGCGACCGCCGCCGGGCTGCTGCTGGGCACCATCGGCTGGTTCGTGCTCGCCCGCCGGGCGCCGCAGGCCCTGCGCGTGGTCGTCCCGGCGGTCCTGGTCCTGACCTGGGTCCCGGACCTGCTCCTGTTCACGGCGGGCGCCACGGCGGCCAACGTCTTCGGCTTGATGCTGATGCACCTGGTCGTCACGACGGCGGTGGTCGCCGCCCTGCGCCCGACGCTCACTCCGGCCGCGGTTCAGCTCTCAGAACCGTCCGGGAGGTGAGCCGGCCCTTCTCGGGTTCCCGCCCGGCCTGCCCCGCGGCGACGGCGGCGGTGAGCGCCCCGACGGCGTCCTCGGCGCGGTAGATCGTTTCCAGCAACGTGAATTCCTGGAGGGCGGCAACGGTGGCCGGGCCGTTCCGCTCCAGTTCCGCCAGCAGCGCCCGCCGCAGCGGCAGCAGCTGCGGGGTGAGCGAGATGTCGACGAGCGCGCCTTCGGGGTCCCGCGGATCGCGGTACCGGATGCCGGCGAACTCGTCGGCCGCCCAGAGCTCGTTCTTGAAGGTGGCGAGGTGCCGGCCGTCGGCGGTCGCGAACACGAGCGTCTTCGCGCTTCCGTTGTCCGCCACCAGATCCACGGCCACGGCACACCCGAGCCCGGCCGCCTTCAAGCGGTCCCGGTGGTCCGCGCCCGGTTCGGCGGCCAGCAGGACCTCGTGCGCCTTGCCCCGCACCAGCGACGCCGGCCAGTCACCGGAGAGGTGCGCGAGCATCGGCCCGCGCACGTCGACCTCCCCGAGTTCACCGACGGTCCGGACGACCAGCCCACCCGGAGCCCCACCGGGCGACGCCCGGCCGACGAGGACCACCTCCAGGTGGTGCTCCCCCAGCCGGTCGGCGAACTCCCCGAAAACCCGGAAGGCCTCGGCGGCGAACTCCCCGCATTCGACGTAGGTCCCACCCTTGGCCGACCGCAGCACGGTGGCGGTCCACGCGTCGAGGTACCGCACCAGCACGTCACGCTCGACGGAAACGTGCGGGTCAGGACGCCGGACGCGCTCGGCCACGCTCCCGGTTGTACCGCACCGCGGCGCCGATCACCAGATCTCGCGCGGCTCGGCTCGCCTCCTGGAGACCGAGGAGCGGCGATGAGGATCAACGCTCAGGTGGCTTCGGCGCGATTCGCCGCGCCACCGAGTTCCACCGTCTGGACGAGCCAGAACACTGCATACCAGAGGATGATCAGCGCCTCCAGCCACAACGCCCAGTGCTGCACGCCGACGACCCAGAGGATTCCTCCGGTCAGGAGGGACCCGCCCATCAAGGCGGCGACCACGATGTACCAGACCGTGAAGTTCCCTTGGGGGGCGGACCAGGCGTTCGCCACGACGACGATGACGATCCCGATGAACAACGGTATCGCCGCGTAGAGGTGGCCGTGGTCACGGAACCAGTCTTGCCTGTTCCAGTACAGCCAGATTCCGAAGACCAAAACCGCCAGCGTCACCAGGTGCGAGATGAACGTGTACGGCTTGGGGCGTTCGAACCGGCCGTGCCGGCGTTTCCGCGCAAGGAGGCCGAAGACCGTGGCGGCCACCCCGATCGCGAGCAGCGCACCGACATCGGTCTTGACCGCCGCCTCGATCTCGGGCCGGCTCGGCCCGTTCACCGGAAGACAGGCGTCGTCGATTTCCGTCGGCACGAACGCGACGATGAACGCCAGGAACCCCGAGCAGTCGAGTGCGGTGTTCTCGTAGTCGGTGTTCCCGCGGTAGACGATCATGCCCGTGCCGATCGCGCACAAAACGCCGACGAAAACGGGCCGCACCGAAGTGAAGTAGTAGGCGCTGATGGAATGCTGCCAGCACAGACCGTCATTGACGAACAGAAACTGCAAGAGGATGGCGAGGAACAGCAGCGCCACGAGCATGACCATGGCGACGCGAAGCGCCAGGTAGGTCTGGTGAATGTTTTCTTCCCGGTTTTCGACGCTCACGCCGACCTCCTTTCGGGAAACGTCCGTTGCCCGTGCAGGACGCCGTCGGGCCGCGGTTGTCCGGAGGTCGCAGCTTCTTCACCGGCCGTTACCGTCCAGGAAAAACGTCACCTGAACGAGTCTTCAACGGAATCAACGGGACGACGGGGTCCGGCTGAGGTTGTCGACGATCAAACCGACGGTGAACTCGAACCGATCCTCCCCGCTTCCGGAAGTCAGCTCGGCGGCGAAGCGCCGCGTCTGCGGAAACGCCTCGGCCGGCAGTGCGGCGAACCGGTCCAGCAGCTCGTCCCGGCCGACCACCCATTCGTCCTCCGGACGTTTCCGCCGCTGCCGGACCAGCGATTGCTCCAACGCATATGCGCTGACGTACAGAGAAAGCGCGTCAAGGCCCCACGCGGCGGCCTGCGGCTCGACATCCCCGGCAAGCAGAATCGCGAAAAGCCCTTCACGGACCCGCAGCGCGTCGAGGTTGGTGGGGACCATGCCCAGCGCAGCCCGGGAAACGCCGGGGTACTTCAGATACTGGTCCCGGATCCGGCCGTACACGTCGAGGAGCTGCGTCCGCCAGAGCGCCGGGTCCGGTTCGGGCAGGTCGATCTCGGCGCACAGGCGGCCGATGAGCAGGTCGTCGAGGTCGTCCTTGTTCACGATGTGCGCGTACAGCGAAGACGGCCCGGTGCCGAGCACGGCGGCGACGCGGCGGATCGTCAGCGCGTCGTAGCCCTCGGCCGCCACGACCTGCAGGGCCGCGTCGGTGATCCGGTCGACCGTGATCGGCCTCTTGGGCGACGGGGCCGCGGGATTTCCTGCGTGCCGGGCGGCTCGGCGCTGCCGGGGGTCGGTGGGCATGTCGATCACTATAGCTTGAGACGAACTTAGTTCGCGTGCTAGAACTTAGTTCGTTGAGAACGAACTAAGTTCGAAAGAGGTCTGACATGCGAGTTTCCATCGCTGGAGCCGGGCTGGGCGGGCTGTGCCTCGCACAGGGCCTGCGCCAGGCCGGGATCGAAGCCGACGTGCACGAACGGGACCCGGCGATCACCGCGCGGTTCCAGGGCTACCGGCTCGTCCTGAATCCCACCGGGCTGGCGGCGCTCCAGGGCTGTCTGCCGCCACGCTGGCACCCGCTGCTGGACGCGATCACCGGCGACGCCTACGGCGAGCGGCTGGTCCTGGACCCGCGGCTGAACAAGATCGGCGAACTCGGCCCCGGGAAAACCGGCACCGTCGTCGACCGGCACGTGCTCCGCCACGTGCTGCTGACCGGGCTCACCGTGCGCACCGGGGCCGCGCTGACCGGCTACGACGTGCTGGACGACGGCCGCGTCGAAGCCCGGTTCGCGAAGAAAGACCCGGTCGTCGCCGACCTGCTCGTCGGGGCGGACGGCGTCGGCTCTGCCGTGCGTGCGGTGCTCTCGCCGCGGACCACGCCGACCGATACCGGCGTCCGGTTCGTCATCGGCCGTACGCCGCTGACAGGGCAGTTCGCCGGACTGGAGCGGGCCTTCGGCTCGAAGATCGCCGGCAACGGCGTGAGCCTGCTGCTCGGCGCGATGCGCTTCCGCACCCCGCCGAAGGAGGCGGCCGAGACGCTGGCGCCCGAGGTGGTCCTCCCCGACGTCGGCGACTACGTGCGCTGGGCCATGATCCTGCCGCCGGACGGCCCGGCCGGCGGCCGGACCCCGCAGGAGACCGTGCTGGCCCGGATCGAGGGCTGGCACCCGGACCTGCGGGCGCTCATCGAGCAGGCCGACCCGGACAACAGCGCCCTGCTGTCCATCCGGGTGGTCGAGCCCCGCGAGCGCTGGGCGCCCGGCCCGGTCACGCTGCTCGGCGACGCCATCCACGCCACCTCCCCGACCGGCGGCAACGGCGCGAACACCGCCCTGCGCGACGCGGACCTGCTGCGCCGCTGCCTGACCGAGGGCCGCCCGGACCTCCTCGGCGCGGTCGGCGCGTACGAACGGCAGATGTTCGAGTACGGCGCCGAGGCCGTGCGCCACAGCCTCGACGCGCTTCCCGCCTTCGTGCCGCAACCCGAATCGGCCTGACCCGAAGACGGACAAAAGCCGGACAATCGGGCCGCTCACCTACCCGGTACCGGTTCCACCCGAGAAAATAGGGCCTCACGCGGGGAGAAACCGGCCCGGTGCGCCACGAGCCAGGTGACACGGTTGCCGAACTCGGGAGATGTCATGGACGTCCTGCGCACCGAACAGGAAGAAGACCGCGCCCTGGTGGCGCGGCTGCACGACGGTGACTGGAGCGCGCTCGACGTGCTCTACGGCCGGTACGCCCGGCCGGTTTTCCAGCGGTGCTGGCGGATCCTGCGCGAACGGACCCTGTCGTGGGAGACCACCCACGACACGTTCGCCCAGTTCGTCGGGCACCTGCGCTGCCCCTGCGGGCAGCCCGCGCGCGAATGGCTGCTGGAAACCGGCACCCGCCTCGCCACCCGGAGGGCCGCGCGATGACCGAGGCGGAGATCTTCGACCACTGCCGCACCAGCGTGCGGGCCTTCCTGCGCCCGCGTGTGCCGAACACCTCCGACCTCGACGACTGCGTGAGCGAGGTCGTCGTCCGCGCGCTGGAAGGCCTGCGCAAGGGCGCCCGGCCGGACGTGCTCGAGGCCTGGCTGATCGGCATCGCCAAGAACGTGCTCAAGGAGCGCTACCGGGCCGCCAAGGAGGACGAGCTGCCCGGCGAACTCGC
This sequence comes from Amycolatopsis sp. NPDC004772, assembly GCF_053601215.1. NCBI lineage: Bacteria > Bacillati > Actinomycetota > Actinomycetes > Pseudonocardiales > Pseudonocardiaceae > Amycolatopsis > Amycolatopsis sp. NPDC004772. Next base: position 36,986 of record NZ_JBSGBK010000028.1, on the reverse strand, counting down.
GCAGGAGCCGGGCGAGCCGCAGCTGGAGCTGGCCCGCACCGACCTGCCGGACCTGCCGTCGGAGTTCGAGGTCCTGCTCGGCAAGCGGCAGCTGTGGGACACGCTCGACGCGGCGACCCGCGGGCTCGGCGACGGCCTGGCCGCGATCATGCACGCCCACCTGCGGCTCACCAAGGAACGGGGACGGCACGTCGTCGGCGCGGAACTCGCGCGGGAGCTGGGCCGGCCGGTCGACGTCGTGAACCGGCAGCTGCAGCGGTCGCGCCTGCGGATGCTCGACGCGATCGCGGCGCTCGTCCTCGCCCGCACCGGCCGCGCGGACTGCGCGGGGCTGTGCGAGGTGCTCGACGCCGATCAGCTGCGCGCGGGCCGCCGGCTGCTGCTCGACCCGGAGCGGACGCGCGCGGTGCTCAAGCACGCCGGCGGCTGTGCGACGTGCTCGCCGCGCGTCGACGAGGCCCAGGACTACAGCCGCTGGGCGCTCGGCCCCGGGCTGCTGCGCCTGGCCGACGACGACGAGGAACGCCGCCGGGCGCTCGTCGCGCTGCTCGACCGCCTCGGCGAAGGCGGGATCTCGTCGGCGCCGGCGCAGGCGGCCGCGCTGGCCGTGCCGGTGCCGCTGGCGGGGCCCGCGAACCTCGCGGGCCGGCTGCTCGCGTCCCGGCCCGCGCTCCTGCGCAAGGTCGACGGGGTCACCCGGTTCGCGCGGGACAACCCGGACGTGGCGCACCGGATCGTGGCCGCGGCGACGGGCGGGCTGGCGGCGGCCGCGGCGATCGTGGCCGCGGTGCTGTCCGGGTCGGACGGCGGTGGCGTGCCGCCGGTGGCCGCATCCCCGCGCGCACCCGGGACGACGGCGCCGGCTGCCGCAGTGCCCACGGTGAGCGCGCCGGCGGCGGTGCCGGTGGCCCTGACGGCCCCGAAGAGCACTCCGCCGCCCACTACGACCTCGCCGGAAAGCCCCGAGCCACCGGCGCCCGGCTCGTCCGCCGTGCGCCCGGCCGTCGCCTTGCCGCCGCCGACCACCGCGGCGCCGCCGACATCGACGGCCACGGTCCCACCGACCACGGCGCCACCCACGACTTCGAACCCACCGACCACGATCCCGCCCACCACAGCGCCACCCACCACCACTCCGCCGCCGCCGACCACGACGACCCCGCACCCCCAGCCGATCACGATCGACGCCACCGGCCTCTCCTACACGACGATCACCATCTCCGGCGTCGGCGTCCGCGATTCCCGGCAGGCGCAGACCCTGAACCTCGCCCCCGGCCCGCACACGCTCGCCACCCCGGCCGGCCAGGTGCTGCCCTTCGTCGTCACCGACGACTACCGCGTCCGCTACGACCAGGCACCGGGCGGCCCGCTGGACGGGTACGGCAGTTCGACCCTGACCGTGCGCGGGCACGAGATCGTCTTCGACGTGTCCGATGTGGACTACTACACCATGGCGGTCTCCGGCACGGGTTTCCCGGCGCCGCAACCGGTCCGGCACCTCAGACTGCTGCCGGGCGCGCACAGCGTGGTGACCGCCAACGGGAACTCGCTGCCGTTCACCGTCACCGCCACCGGCGGGATCACCTTCCCGGCCGGCTCGCCCGGCCTGCTGACCTGGGACGACCGGACGCTCGCCGTGCACGGCCTGCCGGTGACCCTCGACGCGACCGGCGTCGACTACGCCAACCTGACCGTCAGCGGCGCGGGCTGGCCGGCGCCGCAGGCGATCCGGACGTTCCGGCTGCTGCCCGGCACGCACTCCGTCGTGACGGCCAACGGCAACTCGGTGCCGTTCACGATCACCACGGCCGGGACCGTCACGTACGCCGACGCCCTCGGCGTCCTGTTCAGCACTGCCGACGAGGGCAGGAAGCTGCGGGTGCACGGCTTCCGCGTCACGCTGGACGCCACGGACGTCGACTACGACACCACGACCGTGAGCGGCACGGGCTGGCGCACCCCGCAGGCCGTCCGCGAACTCCGGCTGCTGCCGGGCGCCCACCGCGTGGTCGCGCACGACGGGCTGACCGCGCCGTTCACCGTGACCGCCACCGGGCTGGTGCGCTCCGACAGCCCGCTGCTGACCGGCACCGGAACCGTGCTGGCCGTGCACGGGCTGCCGGTCACGCTGGACGTCACGGATCTCGGCTACGCCAACGCGTCGATCGAGGGCGTGGCGTACGGGCCCCCGCGGCCGGCGCGCACGCTCCGGATCTTCCCCGGCCCCCACCGCGTCGTCACCAACGGCGGGCCGACGCTGGCGTTCACCGTCGACGAGCACGGGTTCGTCGGCTACGACCCGGTGGTGCGGGGTCTGCTCACCGCCGAGGGCAGCACGCTCGCCGTCCACGGGTTCCCGGTCACGGTCGACGCCACCGGGTCCGGCCACCCGCAGTTCGGCGTCGAGGGCGTCGGCTGGTGGGACGCCCGGCAGCCCCGCGTCGTGCGGCTCCTGCCGGGAACCCACTACGTGACGGCCCCGGGCGGGCGGCGGTTCGCCTTCACCGTGACGAGTGCCGGCCGCGTCGCGTACGCCGCCGCGCTGGACGGCGTGTTCGCCGGCCGCGACGGCACGACGCTCACCCTTCGCCCGCCCGGCTGACCGGCACGCGGACCCGGTTCGCCCGGGCCGGGTCCGCGGCCACCCGCAGCCACGCCGGCGCGTCGACCTCCTTGACCCGGATCCGGACCGGCGCGTAGCCGTCCGGGTCGATGCCCTTGTAGCCGTGCCGGACGACGCCGTCGTGGATCCGTTCCGACACCACGACGGCCAGGTCGGCGCCGGAGCGCGCGAGCAGCTCGTAGAGCGGTTCCCCGTCGACCAGCCGGCACGCGAGCTTCACGTCTTCGCTCACCCACCGCGGGCCGGCGCGCAGCAGCTCCCCCGCGTGCACCGCCAGCCGCAGCCGGATCCGCCACGCCGGCGCGACGACGGCGTTGTACGCGCGCAGCTCGGCGGCCAGCCGCGGCACGAACGGGTCCAGCAGGTCCGCTTTGGACACCCCGGGCGGCACGATGACGAGCAGCCCGTCCCCCCGGTCCTCGACGGACAACCGCCACCGCCCGATTCCGGCCGCCCGGAAGGCGTTCCGCACCATCCGCGCCAGCGCGGCCCGCGCCCGGAGCTGGGCGGGATTGTCCCAGCGGGACGATCCCGCGATGTCCACCACCACGATCGACCGGTGCACCGGCCCCCTCGACCCCACACTCAGCATCGGCTGCTCCCTTCTCGGTACAGCCTGTCCGTGGCGCGGCGGCGGCTTTTCTCCCCGGCGGCGCCGAAGATTTTTCCCGGCACCCGGGTCCGTCGACCACCTCGTCGAATGGTGCCGGCAGCTCGCGCAGCGATCAGCGACGCACCCGATAGCAGAGGTGAAGCACCCGGTTGCCCCGGATGACCACCTCGGGGTCCTCCAGCAACTGCGGCCCGTCGACCGGCCCGAAGAACCGCTTGCCGGCCCCGAACACGACCGGCACGACGTCCATCCGCACCTCGTCGACCAGCCCCGCGGCCAGCACCTGGCCGCCGACGTCCCCGGCGGCGACCTCGACCACGCGATCACCCGCGAGCTCCTGCGCCTCGGCCACCGCTGCCTCGACCCCGTCGGTGAAGTGGAACGGCGCCTCGGAGTCCCAGCCCTCGGGCGGCGGCCGGTGCGTCACGACGACCACGTGGTCGACCCCGGCGGGCGGCACACCGTCCCAGCCGTCCGTCAGGTCGAAGACGCGGCGGCCGGCGATCGTCGCCCCGATCCCGTCCCAGTACGGCCGGACGTGGTCGTAGGACGTCTGCGACACCTTCAGGACGCCGCTCGCGTCCAGCGGGACGTCGCCGCCGGTCAGCCAGTCGAACAGCGGTCCGGGCTGGTCCTCCTCGTCCGCGATGAAGCCGTCCACCGATACCGAGCTGTACATGACCACCTTGCCCACGGGCCCTCCTTTTGCTCTCGGGGAGCCCAAATTAGCCCGTCGTGCGCGGTGGCTCTTGTAAGAAATCAATCGGCGGGCAGCGGCCAGCCGTCCAGCACGTGGCCGGGGTGTTCGCGCAGGAACCGCCGCCGGACCTCGACGTACCGGGTCGGCGTCAGCCCGGTGAACGCCCGGAATTCGTGGCCGAAGTGGGCCTGGTCGAAGTAGCCTGCGCCACCGGCGAGGCCGCTCCAGTCGATCGGCCCGGCGGGGTCGATCGCGAACACGGTGGCGGTGAAGCGGTGGGTGCGCGCCAGCCGTTTCGGCGTGACGCCGACGAGCTCCTTGAACCGCCGGACCAGGTGGGTGCTGCTGACCCCGGCGGCCACGCTCAGGTCGCCGATCGCCACCGCCCCGCCGGCCGCCGCGATGACCCCGCTCGCGTGGCGGACCAGCCCCAGGCCGGCGGTCCCGGTCAGCCGTCGCAGCAGCTCCTCCTCGAGCAGCGTCAGCATCTCGTGCGGTCCGTCCGCCGTGGCCAGCCGGTCGCGCAGCCGGGCAACGGCGGCCCGGCCCCACACCTGCTCCAGCGTCACCGGCCGGTCACACAGCTCGCCCGCGGGCATCGGCAGGAACGGCGCCAGCCCCCACGGCTTCACGTGCGCGCCGACCGACCGGGTCGGGAGCGGGTAGCCGAACTCCAGCGCGCGGGTGGGCGTGCTGACCACGCAGCCGTCGGCGTACTCGGCCGTCTCGGCGTCGGTGCCACCGCGGATGCGGAACGGCGCCCCGAGGTTGACGATGAGAAAGGCCCCGGGCATGGGCGGCAGCATCAGCCGCGGATAGGGCGGCGCGCCCTCCAGGTGGTAGAGGTCGTCGATCAGCCCGTCCAGCGGCGGTCGCGGCACTCGGGACACGTACTCCACACCCCTAGCATCGCCCACGGGACGATGACAGGCATGGAAGCGTGCATCTTCTGCGCCATCGCGGCGCGGCAGGCCGAGGCGAGCGTCGTGCACGAGGACGAGACCGCGGTCGTCTTCATGGACCTGAACCCGGTCACGCCCGGCCAAGGCCACGCCCCCGGAACGCGAGAGGTCGCTCCTCGACGGGGACGCGCAGGCGATCAAAGACGCCATCGCGGGAACGGGCTGACCGGTGGCTCCGCGGTCCGCTCGGAATTGTCTTGCGGGCCAAAGTAAATTGGAGTCATGACGCTGTCCGGGGAACAGTGGTTGGCGCAGGTCTTCCGGCCGGCCGTGGCCGGGGTGCCCCGGGCCCGGCGCGAAGGGTCCGCCGGCGTGGTTTCCGTGGATCCGTTGCGGATGCTCGGAAACCGGCTCGCGGCGCAGGTCGAGGCGCTCGGTGCCACCGGGGTGCTCACCGACGAGCAGGAAAGCGCCGCGCTCGACGCCCTCGAGGAGGCCGGGATCCGGCCGGAAGTCCGGTCGGTGTCGGTCTCGACGCCGTCTTCGACGGCCGGGGGTGCCTTCGCTCCCGTGGCTGCGCGGACGGGGTCGCCACCGGTCGTGGCCCGCGAGCCGGCCGAGCCGCCGACGTTGCGGGGTGTGCTGGCCGGCCCGCGGCTCCTCGGGCACCTCGGCGGACGGCCGGTGACGCTGATCTCGGCGGAGCTGTGGAGCGACCGGTTCCTGGTCGACCTCTACACCCACCCCGGCCCGGAGCACCGCGAACGGCGGGCCCAGGCCGCGCGCGAGCACCTGGACTGGCTGCACCGCCGACGCCGCGGGCAGGCCACCGACCCACCGGCCCGCACGGTGGCCGGGTCGCCCCTGGCCGACGTCACCTGGGAACTCCGCGACGAGCAGGGCACGGCGGACCGCCGGACCGGCGGCTCGGCCGAATCGGGCGACCACCTCGACCGGCTGCGCATGCAGTGGTCTTCGGCGCCGCCTGCGCGTTCCGGACGCCTGACCCTGCTCGCCATCGATGCCACCGGCGCGACCGTGCTCGACACCGAAATCCCCCTCCCTCGGGCAACGCCGTGACGCCGCACCTCCGGCGGGGCTGCCCCTGACGCACGGGTGGCTCCTGATCTAGGGTGTGCGCATGATTCTGCGGCGTAGCCTGCTCGCGGTGCTGGCCCTGGGCGCGGCGATCGTCACCGGCTGTTCCTCGAGCGGTGACGCCACGCTGCCCGACGCCGGTGCCCTGCTCAAGGACAGCGCGTCGGCGGCGGGCGCCGTCACCAGCACGCACTTCACGCTGAAGGTCACCGGCACCGTGCCGGGCCTGAGCGTGCACAGCGTCGACGGTGACCTGACCAAGGCCGACGGAGGCGGCGCGAAGGGCACCGGCACGCTGGACCTGATGGGCCAGGTCGTCGACGCCCAGTTCGTCCTGGTGAACGGCTCGCTCTACATCAAGGGGCCCACCGGCGGGTTCCAGCGGATCCCCGCCGCGCTGAGCTCCTCGATCTACGACCCGTCCGCGATCCTCGACCCGCAGCGCGGCATCCCGAAGGTGCTGGCCTCGGTCCAGGGCCCGAACACCGAAGGCACCGAAGACGTCGGTGGCACGCCGACGTACCGCGTCGCCGGAACGGTCCCGAAGGACGCGCTGACCGCGCTGGTGCCGGGGACGGCCTCGAACGTCAACGCCACCTTCTGGCTCCGCCAGGACGGCGGCCACCTGCCGGTCAAGGCTTCGCTGGGGTACCCCGATGGCGCCACCGTGGACGTCACACTGTCCGATGTGGACAAGCCGGTCACCGTGACCGCGCCGGCGTGACCGCGCCGGTCGCCTCGCGCGGCGGCCGCGCGCTCGCGGTCGGCGCCGGCGGGCTCGCCGTGCTGCTCGGCGCGCTGGACACCTACGTCGTGGTCGGCCTGCTGCGGCAGATCATCGACGACCTGAGCGTCCCGGTGAATCGGCTGGAGATCGTCACGCCGGTCATCACCGGCTACCTGCTCGGCTACGTGGCCGCGATGCCGCTGCTCGGCCAGTACTCCGACCGGTTCGGCCGCAAGCTGCTGCTGCAGGCCTGCCTCGGCGGGTTCCTCGCCGGGTCGGTGCTCACCGCGCTGGCCGGCACGGTCCCGCTCCTGGTCGCGGGCCGGGTGCTCCAGGGGACCGCCGGGGGCGCGCTGCTGCCGGTGACCCTCGCGCTGGCCGCGGACCTGTGGCCGGGGAACCGCCGCTCCGCCGTGCTGGGGGCCGTCGGCGCCGCGCAGGAACTCGGCAGCGTGCTCGGGCCGATTTACGGGATCGGGCTGGCCGCCGCGACCGGCTGGCGCGGCGTGTTCTGGGTGAACGTCCCGCTGACCGTGCTGGCCGCCGTCGCGGTGCAGGTCTCCGTCCGGGGCGGCAAACCCGCCGAGCGGCCGCGCGTGGACCTCGTCGGCGTCCTGCTGCTGGCGCTCACGCTCGCGCTGCTCGTCATCGGCTTGGACAACCCGAACCCGCGCGAGCAGGTGCTGCCGCCGTGGGGCGTGCCGTTCCTGATCGGCGCCGGAGTCGGTCTGGTGGCGTTCCTCTGGTGGGAATCGCGCGCGCAAGTCCGCCTCATCGACACGGCGAACGTGGCCCTCCGGCCGTTCTTCACGGCGCTCGGGACGAGCGTCGCCGCGGGGGCGGCGCTGATGATCACCCTGGTCGACGTCGACCTGTTCGCGCAGACACTGCTGGGCCGCGACGACGGCGGCAGTGTCGAGCTCCTCCTGAGGTTCCTGGTCGCGCTGCCGATCGGAGCGCTCCTCGGCGGCCTGCTCGCCATGCGCATCGGCGAGCGGTGGATCGCCGGAGCCGGAATGCTGCTCGCCGCGGGCGGCTACCTCCTGATGTCCCGCTGGCCGGCGGACGTGCTCGCGGCCAGGTCCGTCCTGGGCCTGCCGCGCCTCGACGTCGACCTGGTGCTCGCCGGACTGGGCCTCGGCCTGGTGATCGCCCCGCTGACGGCCGTGGCGCTGCGTGCGGTACCCCGCGCCCAGCACGGCGTCGCCTCGGCCGCGGTCGTGGTCGCGCGGATGACCGGCATGCTGGTCGGCGTCGCGGCGGTGTCCGCCTTCGGCCTGCACTACTTCCACACGCTGACGGCATCGCTGAACCCACCGATCCGGATCTTGTTCCCCTCCCAGCCGGCCTACGACCGCGCCCTCGCCGACTACCTCGGCGCGGTCCGCGAGGCGCTGCTGACGGAGTACCGCGCGATCTTCCTGATCACGTCGGTGGTGTGCCTGGCAGGCGCGGCCATCGGCCTGTGCATCGGCGGCCGGGCGTCCCGAGGTGCTACAGCCGCTTCGTGGTGACCAAAGAAGATCCGTGGATCCCGTCCACCTCTTCGCGCCCGGCTTCGACGAACCCGAGCTTCTCCAGCACGCGGCGCGAGGCCGTGTTCCACTCCCACACCGTGGCCCACAACCGTTCGTACCCGGCCGACCTGGCCCAGTCCAGGACAGCCACCGCGGCCTCGGTCGCGTAGCCCTGCCCCCAGGTCCGGCGCAGCAGCTCGAACGCCAGTTCCGGTCGTCCCTCGTGGCTCTCGATCACCCCGCAGTAGCCGATGACGTCGCCGGCGGCCTTCCGCTCGACCGCCAGCAACCCCACGGACGCGCGAATCACCTCTTCGAGCTCGGCAACGGTGGGATGCCCGGCGGCATCGATCCGCCGATGCGGCGGCACCCGCGGATCACGTTCGGCCCACAGCTCACGCTGCACGGCCGCCTCGGCCACCCGCCACGGTCGTAGCACCAGACGATCGGTCTCGAGTTCACCTGTCATGAAAGCAATTTCCCACGCGCACGTTCCATAATGGTTTGCCGCCGCATCTGAGCGGTGTCTACGTTCCGGTGATGCATGCGCAACTGCTGGCGGTGACCTTCGAAACCGAAAACCCGGCTGAAGCGGCACGCTTCTGGGCCGGCCTGCTCGGCCGGGAAGTCATCGAGGATACCGGCGGCCTGCTGCTCCCGGGCGAGGACACCCAGCTCGGCCTGCGGTTCACCCCGGGCCGCGCCGGCCGCCTCGGCGCGAACCGGATGCACCTGCACCTGATCGGCACCGACCAGCAGCACATCGTGGCCACGGCACTCGAGCTCGGCGGCCGCCACCTCGACGTCGGGCAGCAACCCGAAGAGCCGCACATCGTCCTCGCCGACCCGGCCGGCTACGAGTTCTGCGTCATCGAGCCCGGCAACGACTACCTCGCCGGCTGCGGCCCCCTGGGCGAACTCACCTGCGCCGGCACCCGGCAGACCGGCCTGTTCTGGAGCGAGGCACTGGGCTGGCCCCTGGTCTGGGACCGCGGCGAACAGACCGCAATCCAGGCACCCCACGGCGGTACGAAAATCGCCTGGGACACCTGGGACGGCACACCCGTGACACCGGAGCCGAACCGGCAGCGCTTCGAACTGCTCCCGGCCGACGGCGACCAGCAGGCGACGGTCGACAGGCTGATCTCCCTCGGCGCCACCCACCTCGACACCCGCACCGACGGCACCGCCGTCCTGGCCGACCCCGACGGCAACGAGTTCTCCACGCACACCACAGTGGGTCTCTGACCGCTCCCGGCGCAGCCGAATGTCCGCCGCTCGGCGTCGGCGGAAGCTGCGGGCTCAGAGCCCCATCGTGCGGCGCACCATCCGGTCGAGCAGACGGTCGGAGACCAGGTGCGTCAGCCGGGTCATCACCGCGGCGTCGCGGCCGACGGTGTACCGGGTCCGCGGCCTGCGCTCCCGGATTGCCTTCGAGACGGCCTCGGCGGCGACGCTCGCGTCCAACCCGTTGACGCCCCAGGCTTCCGTGGTGGCGCGGAAGGCTTTCGTGAGTCCGGCGTAGCGGGCTCGCTGCTCCGGCGTCATGCCCGCGATCAGCCGTTCCGCTGTCGCGTTTCCGCGTTCGGTCAGCTTGGTGCGGATCGCACCGGGGATGATCACGGCGACGGTGACACCGAACGGCGCCACCTCGCGACGCAAGGAGTCGCTGATGGCTTCCATGGCGAACTTCGCGCCGGAGTAGGCACCGAAGCCCGGCATGGCGACCTTCCCGCCGGTGGAGCCGATGTTGACGACACGGCCCTTGCTCTGCAGAAGAGCAGGCATCAGTGCCTGGATAACCGCGACCTGACCGAACACCGAGACCTCGAACTGCCGGCGCCACTCGGCCGGCGGCAGCGCCTCGATCGGGGCGTTCACCGCGATCCCGGCGTTGTTGACCACCGCGCGCAGCGGACGGCGGTCCGCGCGAACCCGGTCGGCGAGCGCAGTCACCTGGCTCTCGTCGGTGATGTCGAGCAGCACCGGTTCGACGCGCCCGGCCTTCACCTCCGCGGCGGCCGCCTCGGTCCGGACGCCCGCCAGGACGTGAAAGCCGTCGGCGGCCAGCCGCTGCGCGGTCGCCCGCCCGATGCCGGTGCTTGCGCCCGTGACGACCACGAGCTCGGAGGGTGTGCCGGACTGGGTTGCGTTCATGGGACCACCCTGCGCCGCGGCCCGGGCGGGAGACAGCCACGGCATGTCCTGGTACCGCCGGTACCACCACGAACGAGGTGCGCTGAGCGCACAATGGCCGCATGGACGATCTCGGGCGGGCCCTGCGGACCTGGCGCGATCGCCTCGATCCCGCGAGCGTGGGGATCCCGCACAAAGCGCCCCGCCGTGCTCCGGGCCTCCGCCGCGAGGAACTGGCCGTCCTCGCCGGCATCTCGATCGAATACGTCGTCCGGCTCGAGCAAGGACGCGCGGCCAATCCGTCCGCCCAGGTCTGCACCGCGCTGGGCCGGGCGCTGCAGCTGTCGGACGCCGAGCACGCACACCTCCTGCGGCTGGCCGGGCACTCGGCCGATCCGCACCGCGTCCCCCGGCTGATCCCCGGCAGCGTCCGCCGCCTGCTGGAACGGCTGGAGACCCACCCGCTCGCCGTGTACGACGCCACTTGGCAGCTGCTGCACTGGAACCCGCTGTTCGCCGCGACCTTCGGCGACCCGACGACGGTGACCGAGGACCACCGCAACCTGCTGCTCATGCACTTCGAGGGCCTGCCGAACCCCGCGCGGTTCAGCCCCGGGGACCGGGCCGCGTTCGAACAGTCCCTCGTGGCAGACCTGCGCGCCACGACCAGCCGGTACCCCGACGACCCGGACATCGAGGCGCTGATCACCCGGCTGCAGCGGGCACATCGCTTCCGGGAACTGTGGGCGGCCGCGTCGGTCGCCGAGCACCAGAGCGGGCATAAGCTGATCGAGCACCCCGAAGCCGGCCCGATCGACCTCGACTCCGACGTCCTCATCACCCAGGGCTCGAACCTGCGGGTCGTCGTCTACACGCCCCGGCCGGGCACCGACGCCCGGCAAAAGCTCGACCTCCTGGCCGCGACGGGCACCCAGCGAATGGCCGCCGACCCGGCGTCGTGAGCCGCGACGATCCGCCGGGTCAGTAGCGCAGTTCGGCCAGCACCCCGTAGTGGTCGGACGGCACGGTGGCGTGGTCTGCCGCCGTGCCGAGGGTCTCCGCGCGGAGCGGCTGGCCGGCTCCGCCCCGGTGGAACGATGTCGAGAAGACGTAGTCGATGCGCCGGTCGCGGGGGAACACCGCCGCGGCCCAGGGGTTTCCGGTGGACCAGGTGTGCCCCGGCCCGGCGCCGGCGAATTCCCAGGCGTCGTGCCAGCCCGTCCCGGTGCCCGCCGCGCGGCCGGTGAGCATGCGGATCTCGTCGCAGTCCGGTGCGGCGTTGAAGTCGCCGCACACCACCGTCAGCGAGCCGCGGCCCAGTTCACGCACCCACCGCGCGAGCTCGATGACCTGTTCCCGGCGGACGTGGGCGTGGTGCAGCGGCCAGTCGAGCATGACGTTGACCAGCCGGACCGGACCACGCGGACCGTCGATGTCGACCCGGAGCGCGCTGCCCTCGTGACCGGCGGGCCCGGGCAGAACCCAGGGCTCCACGGTGCCGATCGGCCAACGGGAGAGCACCGCACTCCCCGAGGTCACGCCTTCTTCCACGCGATCGCCGGAAAACCGGTGGTGCCGCAGCCCCGCCGCGGCGGCGAGCTCGCGCGCTTGATCACGATCGGGCGCCGACCACGCCTCCTGCAGCGCCACGACGTCCGGAGCCTGCTCGGCGAGGATCGCGGAGATCCCGGCCTGCCGTTGCTCCCACGGCCCGAACCGGCCCCAGACGTTCCAGGTGAGCAGCCGAAGCCGCGAACCGATCAGCCGACCGTACGGCTGCAGAGGATCGACCGCCATGACCCGGGGACGATACCGCCGCCGGGTGCTTCCGGGCAGCTCGATGCAGTCTTGCCGAGGCCCGGGTGAGTCCCGGGGCCGGGACTCACCCGGGCCTCTGGTGTCAGCGGTCCATCAGTGCGAAGACGCCCCAGCCGAGGTACTCGCGCTGGTATCGGGCGTGGCGCGCCGGTGCGTCGGCGAGTTCCGCGCGCAGCCGGCCGGCCAGCTCGTCGTCGGGATGTGCGTCCAGCCAGCGGCGGGTGTTGAGCCACTGCGCGGCGGCGTACCTGTCCCAGCTGTCCTGGTCGGCCAAGACCATCTCCACCACGTCACAACCCAGCTCCCCGAACTGTTCCAACAGTTCCGGGAGGCCGCGGAAGTCGTCGACGCCGGTGGCGTGACAGCCTTCGACGGTGGCTTGGTCCGGGGGTTGCCGTCGCCAGTACGGCTCGCCGATCAGCATCGTCCCGCCGGGGCGCAGGCTGCGTCGGAGCAGGTTCACGGTGCCGGCCACGCCACCGCCGATCCAGGTCGCTCCGACACACGACCCGATGTCGACCGGGTCGTCGGCGACGTGATTCGACGCGTCGCCATGGGTGAAAGCGACCTGCTCGGCCACGCCCAGTTCGGCCGCCCGTGCCCGGGCCTTGGCCAGGAACACGGTGCTGATGTCGACGCCGGTCCCGGTGATGCGGTGATCGCGGGCCCAGGTGCACAACAGCTCGCCGGAACCGCAAGCCAGGTCGAGCACCCGGGTGCCGGGAGGCGGGTTCAGCGCCTCGCCGAGGTCGGCCAGTTTCCGGCTGGTGAGCGGGTTGTGGATGCGGTGGCTGCTCTCGCGGATGGTGAAGCTACGGGGTAGATCCACTTCGGGGATTCCTCACGTCCGAGGGGTGGTTCACAACGGTCTGCGACGGCCGGGCTGCCCGGACATTCATGCAATGCACCTCTTCGGACGGAAGATCACGCGGTTCGCCGGGAGGCTAAGCGGATCGCCCGTGGCGGTCCACCGGTTATCGTGCGGAAACGAGGGTGCCGGGATCGCCGGCCTGTGGGACCGTTCGCCGGTGACTCCGAAGGACCCGCACGTCTCCGGCTGGGCGCCTGCCTTCCTGCCCGCCGACGACCAACTCGACCGGCAGGCCGCGCGGCTGCGGTCCCTGACGGGCAGCGCATCCCGCACTCGCGGCGGTCGCGGACGCCACGGTGGAGGACGGGGCCCCATCGCCGATGACCGGTCCGCCCCTCCCCCGTTGGACGGCTATCGTTCCCGCATGCTCGATCGCCTCAACGCCCGCGCCACCGCCCTGCTGGCCGATGTGTTCGACTTCGACGTCGCCCGCCGCGATCCCGTCGAACCGGTGCGGCTGGCCTCCGGTGGCGCGCTGCGCGCCGTTGCCGGAGATGCCTCGGGAGGCACCTTCTTCCTCTGCGGCAACGATGACGGACCCGTGCTCTACGCCGGCTCCGAAGGTAGCGCCGGGATCCTGGCCGCCGACCTCGACGCCGCGATCCGCCTCGTCGTCGGGGTTCCGACCTGGCAGGACGTCGTCCCGCTCGCGCCCGATCTCGCCGCCATGCGGGCTTCCTTCGAAGCGTCCTACGCCGAGATGCAGGAATACGAACCGCGGATCGACCAGCTCCGCGCCGAAGCCGCCGCGGAGCTGGGGCTCGACCCCGTCCCCCTCGATGAGCTGCTGACGTCGCTGAGCGTCTGCCTCACCGAACTCTCGCCCGGGTACGTGCTGCTCAACGACGACGGCGACGCCTACGAGAGCCTCTGAATCAGCCGCGCAGGGCGCTGCCGGCCTGCCAGGCGCTCCAGCTGATCGCCCAGTCGCCGTGGCCGTTGTTGATGGCCAGCTGGGGGCCGCCCGAGTTGGTGACCTCGACGACGTCGCCGACGTTGAAGTTGTCGAAGAACCACTTGGCGTTCTCGGTGTTCATGTTGAGACAGCCGTTGGAGACGTTGTCGCTGCCCTGCACGCCGACCGTCTTCAGGTTCTCGTGCAGGTACTCGCCGTCGTTGGAGATCCGGACGTTCCAGTTCTCCGGCGCCTTGTAGTACCCCGGGTCGCCCTCGCAGACTCCGTAGCTGCAGGAGTCCATGATCTTGTGGTCTTCCTTCCCCAGCACGGTGTGCGTGCCGTTGAAGGTCGGCGTCGGGCCGCGCGGCGGGGTGTTCGCCGTCTTGCCCATGCTGGTCGGCGCGGTCTTCACCAGCTGCCCGTTGTGGTAGGCCTTGATCTGGTGGGTCTTGCCGTCCGCCTTGGCGATCCAGGAGTCGTGGATCTTGTAGGTGGCCGAGACGTCCTGGCCGCCGTACGAGCCGCCGCCGATCGGCGTGCCGAAGGTCGTCGTCTCGAGCTTCACCGTCGAGCCGGCCTTCCAGTAGTCCTTGGGCCGGTAGTGCACTTCGCGCTTGCCCACCCAGTACCAGCCGCCCTCCTGGGCGGGCGAGGATGTCACCTTGAAGGACTTCTCCACGGTGGCCTTGTCGGTGATGTCGTGGTCGAACTTCAGGCCGATGACCAGGCCGACGCCGAAGTCGCCCGACGGTGCCTGGAAGAGCGCGGGCGTGGCGACCGCGGCCGGCTTGATCGTGTGCACTTCCCCGCGCTGCTCGGTCGCCGCGCCCGCCTGGTTCACCGCGGTGGCGACCACCTGGTAGGTGGCCGCGTACCGGAGGTGGTCCTTGCTGGTCCAGGTCGTCTTGTCCGGCGACAGCTCGCCTTCGACGGCGTTGCCGGTCTGCGGGTTCGTCACCGCGACCGCCTGCAACGTCCCCCCGGACGCCTTGACGACGATCGGGTCCTTCGGGCTCAGCTGGTCCCCGCCCTCGAACGCCACGGTCGCGGCCGGTACCCCGGGCGTCGTCGCCGTTCCGGCCGGTCCGGCCACCCCGACCGCCTGCGCGGTCCCCGCGGTCTCGGACTGTCCACTGCACGCCGCCAGCAGAAAGGCGGCCAGGCCGAGGCCGGCCATGCGGATCATTCTCACGCTCATCGGACGCGCCAGGCGGCCCGAAGTTGTGTAACGATCCGATTTCCCCGCCGGCGCGATGCCGTCCTTCACTCCCCGCCCTCCGCCCAGTCGGCGGCAGTCATGCCGTCGGCGTGGCCCGGGGGCCACTGGACCAGTTCGATCCGGCGCCCGTCGGGGTCGGCGATCAGCGTCGTCGTCGGGGTGTCGCCCCCGCCATCGCGCACCGGGCCGACCGGCTCGATCCCGCGCCCCGCCAGCGCGCGGAGCGTTTCGGCCATCGATTCGACCTGCACGACGAGGTGGCTCACGTCGGTGCCGTGCTCGACCGGCCCGCCGTCGTGGACGAGCTCGACGGTGACGAACTCGTCTTCGGGGAGCTTGAGCATGGTGAGGTGCCCGATCGGCGTCTCGGCGACCTCTCCGACCACCTCGTAGCCGACGGCGGCGTAGAACGCGCGAGACCGATCGAGCTCGCTCACTCGCAGCGCGATGTGCAACGTCCTCAAGCGCGATCCCCTCCTCGAAGGTGGTGGTGCGGAACCGCACTTCCCCTGCGGCCGCACCACCACCCGACGAACACTGTACCCGACCCTCGAACGGGTGTTCGACCGGGGGTGTCTACCCGGTCCCCCGCACAAAGCGCCCGCTTACAATGGGGACGACCGCGCGGGCGGGCGAGCTGGGAGGATCACCGGATGACGATGTCGCTGTCGGCCGAACTCTGGCCGGACGTGCAGCCGGAGACCGCCCGGCGGCTCATGCTGGCCGGCGTCGAGGCCTTCGCCCAGCGCGGCTACCACGCCACCACCACGCGGGACATCGCCGGCGCCGCGGGGATGTCCCCCGCCGCGCTCTACGTGCACTTCCCCTCGAAGGCCGCGCTGCTGTTCGCCATCAGCCGGTACGGCCACGAGCAGACCCTCGCCCTGGTCGAGAACGTCGTCGCCAAGGAATCCGACCCGGTCGAGCGGATCCGGCTGATCGTCGAGGACTTCGTGGCCTGGCACGCGCGGCGCCACACCGTCGCGCGGGTCGTCCAGTACGAGCTGCAGGCGCTGCCCGAGCAGGAGTTCGAGGTGGTCGCCGAGCTGCGGCGCCGGATCGAGCGGATCGTGCGGGAGGTCATCGCCGAGGGCGCCGGGAGCGGCGTGTTCACGGTGTCCGACCCGCACGTCGCCGCCCGGGCCGTCCTGTCGCTCGGCGTCGACGTCGCCCGCTGGTACAGCGAGCGCGCCCGCCAGACCCCGGCCGCGCTCGGCAAGGAGTACGGCGGCCTGGTCCTGCGCATGCTCGGAGTAGCGGACACACCCTGACCGCTATCTGCGGCAAGGTGGTCCCGTGCACCCCGTCCTCGACGCGCGAACCCTCAACCGCGCCACCCTCGCCCGCCAGCTGCTGCTCGAACGCGCCGGCCTGCCCGTCTTCGACGCGGTCGCCCACCTCGGCGGCCTGCAGGCCCAGGAACCCCAGGAACCGTTCACCGGGCTGTGGTCGCGGCTGCGCGGGTTCGACCCGGCCGCGCTGGACGCGCTGCTGACCGGACGCCGGGTCGTGCGGACCCACCTCATGCGCCGCACCGTCCACCTGCTCACCGCCGACGACGTCCTCGCGTGGCGAAGCCGGTTCGACACCATGCTGCGGCAGCGGGTCGTCACCACCTACCGCAGCGAGCTCGCGGGCGTGGACTTCGCCGAGCTCGCCGCGGCGGGCCGGGCGGTGCTGGCCGACGGCGAGCCCCGCTCGATGGGCGAACTCGCGCGGGCCGTCGCCGGCCGATGGCCCGATCCGGGCCCGCGGCCGCTCGGCGAACTGCTGGTGGCCGCGCTGATCCCGTCGGCGCAGCTGCCCCCGCGTGGGCTGTGGCGGATCAAGGCGGGCGTGCGGAACCTGCCCCTCTCCGCCTGGCTCGGCCGTGACGCCGACCCCCTCGATCCGGACGACGGTGTCGGGCGGACGCTGGTCCGGCGCTACCTGGCGGCGTACGGCCCGGCGGCGACCGCCGACCTGCGCGCGTGGTCCGGCCTGACCGGCCTGCCGGGCGCGGTGAAGGCGGTGCGCGAGGAACTGGTGGCCTTCCGCGACGAGCGCGGCCGCGAGCTGCTCGACCTGCCCGAAGCGCCGCGGCCCGACCCGGGAACCCCCGCGCCGGTCCGGTTCCTGCCGGCGTTCGACAACGCGATCCTCGGCTACGACGACCGGACCCGCATCATCGACGACGCCCACCGCGGGCTCTCCGTGGCCGGCGAACGGGTGGTCCTGGTCGACGGCCGCGTCTCGGCGACCTGGACGGTGACCGGCGGCGCGGTCGTGGTGCACCCGCTGCGGCCCCTGACGAAGACCGAACGCGGCGAGGTCACGGCCGAAGGGAGCGCGGTGGCCGCGTTCCTGAGCGACGGAGAGAACGACGAGGTGCGGCTGAGCTAACCCACCGCCCGCGAGAACCGCTCCGCCACCTGCCGCAGCCGCTCCACCAGGCCCGGCGGGGCCTCCTCGATGACGAAGTCGTACCCCAGCTGGGCCAGGTGGTACGGCACCGCGTCCAGGTTGTTCGACCCGGTCCGGACCCGGCAGCTGCGCTCGTCGATCTCCTCCACCACGCCCGCCGACGGCGGGATGCGCCGGGCCAGCACCGCCGCCGGGGCGGCCACCCGCAGGACCATCCGGTGCGAGTACGGCGCCGTCGAAATCTGCCGCGAGACGTACTCCGCCAGGTCCGCGGCCGGCGGCTCGCGCGGCGGGAAGCGGAAGCCCACCGACGGCACCCCGTCGATCCGGTCGACCCGGAACGTGCGCCAGTCCTCGCGGTCGAGGTCGAAGGCGACCAGGTACCAGCGCCGCCCGGTGCAGACCAGCCGCAGCGGCTCGACCGACCGCTGCGTCGCGGCGCCGGACCGGTCATCGTACCCGAAGCGCAACCGTTCCTGGTCGCGGCAGGCCGCCGCGAGCACCGTCAGCACCGAGGCGTCCACCGTCGGGCCGGCCCCGGGCAGGGACAGCGTCGCCGCCTGCAGGGCACCCACGCGCGGCCGCAACCGGGCGGGCAGCACCTGCTCCAGCTTCGCCAGCGCCCGCACCGACGTCTCCTCGATGCCGCTGACCGTGCCGCTCGCGGCCGTGCGCAGGCCGACCGCGACCGCCACCGCCTCGTCGTCGTCCAGCAGCAACGGCGGCAGCGCCGCGCCCGCGCCCAGCCGGTAGCCGCCCGCCACCCCCGGCGTCGCGTGCACCGGGTAGCCGAGGGACCGCAGCCGCTCGACGTCCCGGCGGATCGTGCGGACGTCGACCTCGAGCCTCGCCGCGAGGTCGGCACCCGGCCAGTCCCGGCGCGCCTGCAGCAGCGACAGCAGCCTGAGCAGCCGTTCCGATGTGCCGTACACGGCACGCAGTGTGCCAGACATCGCGGACAGTCTCTGTCCGTGATCCGCCGGAAGGTGCAGTCTCGCCGTCCAG
The DNA here is from genome assembly GCF_053601215.1 of Amycolatopsis sp. NPDC004772. NCBI lineage: Bacteria > Bacillati > Actinomycetota > Actinomycetes > Pseudonocardiales > Pseudonocardiaceae > Amycolatopsis > Amycolatopsis sp. NPDC004772. The sequence continues at coordinate 18,456 of NZ_JBSGBK010000028.1, read as the reverse complement.
CACTTGCCAGGCACCACCCCGGCCGGAAAGAGTGACGCATGCCGATCGATCCGCACGCCCTGCTCGCCGTCGCCCGCGAAGAAGCCGAGCTGGGCCGGGCCGAAGGGGGCGTGCCGATCGGGGCCGCGCTGTTCGACTCCGCGGGCACGCTGCTGGGCCGCGGGCACAACCGGCGCGTGCAGGACGGCGACCCGTCGATGCACGCCGAGACCGCGGCCTTCCGCAACGCCGGCCGCCGCCCGCACTACCGCGACACGATCATGGTCACCACGCTTTCGCCGTGCTGGTACTGCTCCGGGCTCGTCCGTCAGTTCGGTATCGGGCACGTCGTCATCGGTGAGGCCGAGACGTTCCACGGCGGGCACGACTGGCTCGCCGGGCTCGGGGTGGAGATCACCCTGCTCGGCGATCCCGGCTGCACCGCGCTGATGACGGAGTTCATCGCCGCGCGCCCGGACCTGTGGTTCGAGGACATCGGGGTCGAGAAGTCCGAATAGGACAGAGTAGAAGAAGACAGCGCCCTACAGGAGCCGGTATGCCGTCATCCGTTCCGCTCGTGGACCTTTCGCCGTGGTTCGCGGGCACGTCCGAGGGCCGGGCCGAAGTGGCGGGCCGGATCGACCAGGCGCTGCGGGAGTCCGGCTTCCTGCTGGTCACCGGGCACGGCGTCCCGGACGACCTGCGTCACCGGACGCGCGAGCTGGCGCGGGAGTTCTTCGCGCTGCCCGAGGACGTCAAGCAGCGCTACGCCGTCACGGTCGGCGGCCGCGGCTGGCTGCCGCCCGGCGTCGAGGCCAACGGCTACGCCGAAGGCACCGAAACCCCGCCCGACCTCAAGGAGTCCTACTCGGCGGGCGCGGACACCCGCACCGGCGTCGCCGAGGTCGACGGGTTCTGGTTCCAGCCCAACGTCTGGCCGCACGAGGTGCCCGGGCTCGGCGAGGCGGCCACCGAGTACATGCGCCGGATGCGGGCGCTGGCCGACCACCTCCTGGAGATCTTCGCCGCGGCGCTCGGCCTCGCCCAGAGCCACTTCACCCGGCACACCGGGCACCCGACGTACACGTTCAACATCAACTGGTACCCGCCGATGACCCACGTCGGCACCCCGGCACCGGACCAGTTCCGGATCGGCCCGCACACCGACTTCGGCACGGTCACGGTGCTCGACCGCCAGGCCGGGGTCGGCGGCCTGCAGGTCTGCACGGCCGAGGGCGAGTGGGAGGACGCGCCGTTCCACCCGGAGGCGTTCACGGTGAACATCGGCGACCTGATGGCCCGCTGGACGGGCGACCGCTGGCGGTCGACCCGCCACCGCGTCCTCCCACCGGCCGCGACGGCGCCCGACGAGGACCTCGTGTCGTTGATCTTCTTCTACGAGACCGACCACGACGCGCGGATCACGTCACTGGCGCCGCCGCTGGGGACCCGGACCTACCCCGAGGTGATCGCGTCGCAGTACCTGAAGGAGAAGCTGGACGCGATCACCATGAGCTGAGGCTCAGTCGCAGATCTTCCGGGCGATCGCGGCCGGAACTTCGTCGCAGATCTGGCCGGTGCCACCATGCAACAGCACCCATTTCCCGTTCCGGTGCGCGAACAGCATGCGGCCACCGTCGATTTCGTTGGTGAAATGCGCGAACGCCCAGGACGCCTCGCATTCGATGCGCTGCAGGCCCCGGCTGTCCACCACCAGCGCCTCCGACGCCTGCCTGTTCGCCTTGAACGCGGCTTCCAGCGTGGCCTTGGTCGCCGAGGCGCAGACGTTCGCCGCCTTGGCCGGCACCGGCTCCGCCACCTGCACGGGAGCGGGCGCCTTGGTGGCCGTCGTCGCCGTCACGGTCGTGCCCGGCACCGTCGGTGCGGCCGGTGCGGCGCTCGGCGGATCCTGCTGACCGCCGCAGGCCGAAAGGACGAATACCGCCGCCACCACGATTCCGGTACCGGCACCGGCGCGCGCGAAATCAACCTTCGAAAACATTTGGTTCCCCCGGTGTCATCGACGGCCCCTCGCCGTCTGCACAACCATCAAGACGCCCCGGGTAATTGCCGGTTGCACCCGCTCCCTAACGGGAAGGTCACGGCTCCGGTTCGGCGCAGACCGTCCGGTTCCGGCCCGCCGCCTTCGCCTGCAGCAACGCCTGTTCCGCGGCCAGCAGCGCGTCGTCGAGGAGCCCGTCCGCGCAGCCCGCCACGCCGATCGAGACCGTCACCCCGACGAACTGCGGGCCGTCGCCCGAGGCCTTCAGCGCCACCAGCGTCGAGGCGATGCGCAGGCGGATGCGCTCGGCGATCGCCATCGCGTCGAACGGGCCGGTGCCGGGCAGCAGCACCGCGAACTCCTCGCCGCCGGAGCGGCCCACCAGGTCGGCGGCCCGGACTTCGTCGCGCAGGGTGCCGGCGACCGCGCGCAGCACGGCGTCGCCGATCCGGGCGCCGTAGCGGTCGTTGAGGAGGCGGAAGTGGTCGAGGTCGAGCACCAGCACGGCCGGGCCGGGGCCGCCGGGGCGATCCAGCCGGGCCTCGGCGGCGCCGCGCCAGGAGGCGGCGGTCAGCACGCCGGTGCCCGGATCGAGGGTGACGTGGTCGCGGCGGCCGCTGCCCAGCCCGCCGCGGTGCAGCACGACGGTGGCGCCCGCCAGCACCGGGACCAGCAGCGGCGCGGCGACGGCGGCCCAGGCGAGCGGAAGGCCGAACGCCGTCATCGCGGCGTCGAAGGCGTGCCCCGGCGCGGCCTCGCGTGGCCGGCGGGGCCCGTCGGCGCCGGTCACGAGCGCGGCGTTCACCGCGAGGAAGACCAGCCCGGCGACGGTCAGCAGGAGGACGGTCCGCGCGTCGAGGACCCCGCCGAGCGGCCGGACGCCGGTCGCGGTGAGGAAGGCACCGGCGGACAGCCCGGCCAGCGCCGTCGCCGCGGCGCCGAACACCTGCCGGTGGACGGGTCTTCTGCGGACCCGGAACCACTGGTGCAGCGCCGAGAGCACGACCAGCGCGACGGCCAGGCCGGGCCGGAGCACGAGCACCCCGGCGAAGACCCACGGCGTGTCGACGCCGGGCCCCAGGGGGGTGTCCTCGCGGTGGCGTTCGACCGGCCGCGCGAGCTCCGCCGAGACCAGCATCCCGGCCGTGAGCAGCGCGAACGGCGGCAGCATCGCGGCGAGCGGCGGGAAGCGGAGGGCAGCGAGCACGACCGCGGCGACGGCGAGGAGGTCGATCCCGAGGAGGTAGCAGACCTGGCCGCGGCGCGGCAGCCGCCACAGCGCCCACCGGCGCAGGAACCAGCGCCGCGGGACGAGGGCGGGCAGGAACCGGCCCGGGCGGCGTTCCCCGCCGGCGGCGACCGTGGAATCCCCCACCATTTCGGCAAAGTAGCCGGAACGCCGGCTCATGTCGATCCGCCTTCAGGGGAATTTGACATCGTCGGCAACCGAAGGCTCCGTGGGTCATTTTCCGACCGACGGAGGGTTGACACACTATATTGGTCTAGTCCACTGTGTGGTGGCACACAGCACTCCTCCCGGGTTGATCCCGCCGCCTCAAACCGGAGGTGCTCCACCTGCGCTTTTGGAGGACCCCCATGAAATCAGTGCGCCGTCTCCTCACCCTCGCCGCCGCAGCTTCGGCCGCGCTGGCGACGACGGTCGGGCTCGCCCCGCAGGCCATGGCCGCGGTCGACCCGGTGCTCGCCTCGCCGTACCTGTACCAGTGGGGCGGGCAGACCAGCCCGTCCGCCGCGATGTCCGCGACCGGCGTGAAAGCGTTTACGCTCGCGTTCGTGCTGTCCGACGGGACCTGCAATCCCAAGTGGGACGGCACCCGGTCGCTGACCGGCTCGGACAAGACGATGATCCAGAACATCCGCAACGCGGGCGGGGACGTGATCCCCTCCTTCGGCGGCTGGTCCGGCACGAAGCTGGGCTCGAAGTGCACGTCGGCCTCCGCGCTGGCGGGCGCCTACCAGAAGGTGATCGACGCCTACGGCCTCAAGGCGATCGACCTCGACATCGAGAACACCGACGAGTTCCAGAACAACACCGTGCAGGACCGCATCCTGAACGCGGTGAAGCTGACCAAACAGAAGAACCCGAACCTCAAGGTCGTCATCACCATCGGCACCACCACGACCGGCCCCGACTCCTGGGGCAAGCGCCTGATCAACCAGGCCAAGGCGATCGGCGCCCCCGTCGACGTCTGGTCGGTCATGCCGTTCGACTTCTCCAGCGGCGGTGACATGGCGGCGCTGACGAAGTCCGCGGTCGACGGGCTGAAGAACCAGCTCAAGACCACGTTCGGCTGGAACGACGACACCGCCTACCGGCACAGCGGCCTCTCCTCGATGAACGGCAAGACCGACAACGCGGGCGAGACGGTCACGGTGGCCAACTTCAACTCCATCCGCGGCTACGCGGCCAGCCACCACCTGGCCCGCTTCACGTTCTGGGCCACCAACCGCGACTGCAGCGGTGGCGGCGAGTGCAGCGGCATCAGCCAGGACAAGTACGCGTTCACCAAGATCGTCGCCGGCTACACCGGCTGACATCCGGACCCGTAGTGGGGCTGTCGGGGGCCCTCTCACCGGCATCGGGGTCGGTGAGAGGGCCTTCGCGGGGTCAGCGGCGCCCGCCGCCGCAGGAGTACGGGTAGCAGCCGTAGTAGTTCCACCGCGGGTCCCAGCCGGACGGCGCCGAACTCGAGGTGGTGGGCGGGGGCGGCAGCTCGACCGTGACGGTCGGGGTCGGCGTGGGCGTCCGCCGAGCGTGCATCACGACCGGCGACGGCGTGGTGGTCTCGGTCGGGACGGCGAGCGCGGTCGACGTCGGGACGGCGGTGGCCGGCTGCAGCTGCGGGAACTGCCGGTCACCGGGCACGGAGTCCGGGCGCATGGCGAGCACGACCACCAGCCCGCCCAGCACGACGATCACCGCCGACGCCAAGGCCATCCGTGCCACCCCGCTGGGCCCCGGTTCGGCCCCGGTACCCCGGCGCGCGGCGAGCTCGGCCGCCCGCGACCCCGGCTTGCGCGGCCGTTCCCCGGTCTGCCGGAGCAGTTCGTCGACCGTGACCCGGTCCCGTCGCCTGCGCGCACTGCGCGTCATGCACGACCTCCACCCGTACCCCCGCTGCGCACGCTCGCCCGCGGCAGCCTTGATCCCCGGTGGATAGTAGAAACCCTTGCGGCAATTGTAAACGCGCTGATCGCCGCGGTCTCGTTACCGTTTCGAGACAACCGGATCGCGTTCCCGGCCGTAGCCGTCAACGAGCCGCGAACCGCCGCCGCAACCCCGCCACCCGGCGGGTCACCGGGGTGAACTCCGGCAGCTTCAGCACCGCCAGCAACCCGAACGGCACCGCCATCCCCAGCAGCCCCTGCACCGGCAGCTTCACCCACGCTCCCGGGATCACGCCCAACGACGCCGGCACCGCGTGCCCGGCCAGCACCGCGGCCACCACCCCGAGCCCGCTCACCGAGAGCGTGATCAGGCCGACCCGCAGCGACCGCTTGCTGCGCAGGTGCCCGAGCCGCACCCACAGCCACACCTGGCCGAGGACCGCCCCGACCACGAAGCCGGCGCCGTTGACCAGCATGACGCCGTACACCACGTGCTCGCCGTCGAGCAGGCCGCGGCACAGCAGCAGGAGGGGGATCTTCACCGCCGTCATCACGAGCATGATCAGCGTCGGCGTGCGGGCGTCCTTCATCGCGTAGAACACCCGCAGCTGCAGCATGACCAGCGCGAACGGCAGCAGCCCGACGGCCGAGACGGCCAGGGTCTGGCCGAGCCGCTCGGCGTCGTCGAGGGTGCCGCGGCCCCAGGTGAAGATCGCGATGCCGATCGGGGTGCCGACCACCGCCAGCACCGCCGAAATCGGCACGAACAGCACCGTCGACATGCGGGACGCGAGCGAGAGGTCGCCGACCAGCGAGACCGTGTCGCCGTCCGCCGCCGCGCGGCTCATCCGCGGCATCAGCGCCGTCAGCAACGAGACGCCGAGGATGCCGTACGGCAGCTGGAAGAGCAGGGACGCGTAGCTGTAGGCCGTCACGCCGCCGCTGTTGCCGCCGGTCAGGACCCTCGTCGTGATCACGAACCCGACGTGGCTGACCACGACGTAGCCGAGGATCCACGCGGCGAGCCCGCCGAACTCCTTGATCCGCGGGTCGAAGCCCCAGCGCCAGCGGAACCGGAAGCCGGTGCGCAGCAACGCCGGGATGAGCACCACGGCCTGCGCGACGATGCCGAGCGTGGTGCCGAGGCCGAGCACGAGCAGCTTGGGGTCGCTCATGTGGACCGGGTCCAGCGTCAGCTCCCCCGGCACGACGGCGAACACGACGAGCGTGCCGGTGACGACGACGTTGTTCAGTACCGGTGCCCAGGCCGGCGGGCCGAAGACGTTCTGCGCGTTGAGGATCGCCGAGAGCAGCGCGAAGAGGCCGTAGAAGAGGATCTGCGGCAGCAGCAGGTACGCCAGCGCGGTGGTCAGCGCCGGATTGGCCGTCGGAGACGATTTGTCGACGTAGAGGGCGGTGAACAGCGGGGCGATCGCCACCGCGACGGCCGTGCCGACGGCGAGCAGCACGAGCGCCATCGTGATGAGCCGCTGGGTGTAGGCGCGGCCGCCGTCGGGGTCGTCGTGCGAGCGGACCAGCAGCGGCACCACCACGCTGGCGAGGACGCCGCCGAAGAGCAGTTCGAAGACGATGTTGGGCAGGGTGTTCGCGACGGTGAACGAGTCGTTGATGACGCCGGCCCCGACCACGGCGGCGAGCAGCAGCTTCGCGACGAACCCGGTGACCCGGCTGACGGCGGAGGCGACCGCCATCCGGCCGCTGGAGCGGGCCAGCGACGAGCCGGCACCCTCCCCGCGCCCGGCGCTGACCGGCGACGCGGGCGGCCGGGCGACGATCTGGCCGGCGAACTCGTCGTAGGCGCGCCGCGAGACGTCCGGGTCACGGGTCGGCCAGTGCGGGCCCCGCAGCTCGCTCGGGAGGAAGACCGTCGCCTCGTCGTCCACCGGTCGTGGGTGCTCCGCCATGGGGACAAGCCTGCCAGGTCGGGGACACGGACGGGAGTCCGAACACTTGTTCGAACCAGCGACGCTCCGTGACGCTCAGGCGGCGACGGTGATCTCCAGGACGGCCCGCCCGGCCTCGGTCAGCTCGGCGGCCACCCGCCCGGTGCCGCCTTCGACGGCGGGCCGCAGGTAGCCGCCGTGGGCGAGGGCGTGCGCGGTGATCTGATCGCAACAGGCGAATCCGTCGATGAAGAGGTCGGGCTCGCAGCTGCACGACATCTGCGCACGACCCGCGGCCACCGCCTTCAGCATCGCCATCGCGCGGTGGGTGAGCTCGACTCCTGAACCGGACACCGGACTGCCTTTCTCGTTGCGCCACTACAACGGGTCATTCGCCCGTTGGGCCGATTGTGTTACTTACGGCACTATGACGTTTGGGGCGCGGGTGAGGTTCCGTCCGGTCTCGGAACCCGCGTCAGGTCAGCCGCAGCTCCAGCGTGCGGGCCCATTCGCGGACGATCTGGCGCCGACGGCGGGTGTCGTCGGTCAGCAGGTTGGCCAGGCCGAGCCCGCGAGCCAGGTCCAGCGTGGCCTGGACCAGTTCCCGCACCCCCGGCCGGGACTCGTCGACGCCGAGCAGCTCGACCGTCACCCGGTGCGCCTCGCGGCCGACCCGGGCCTCCAGCGGGACCAGCACGGCACGCAGGGCCTCGTCGGTCGCCGCGACCGACCACAGCTGCAGGGCCGCGCGGAACAGCGGGCCCGTGTACAGGTTCAGCACCATCTCCACGACGCGCTCGATGCGGGACGCGCCGCTCGGCAGGTCGGCGGCCTGGGCGCGCAGCTCGTCGATCTGGGCCTCGCCGAGCAGGTCGACCGCCGCCACCACCAGGTCCTCGCGGGCCGGGAAGTGGTGCTGCGCCGCGCCGCGGGAGACGCCGGCGCGCTCGGCGATCCCGGCCACCGTCACGCCGTGCCAGCCGCGCTCGCCGAAGCTGTCCAGCGCGGCCTCGATCAAGCGCCGCCGCGTTGTCCGGCTGCGCTCCTGCTGGGGTTCGCGGATGCCGGTCAAGCCGGGTCCACCCAGAAGTCGAGCTGGAGGTCCTCTTCGGCGGCGTCGCCGACGCGGTACTTCGCGAAGTCCGTGACGCCGGCCGCCCGCAGCACTTCGTCGTCGAGGAAGAAGTTGCCGGTGGCTTCCCGGCTCGGCTTCGTCAGGATCGCGTGCGCCGCGTCGGCCATGATCTCCGGCGTCCGGCTGCGCGAAGCCAGCTCCGCGCCGACGACGTTGCGGATCGCCGCCGTGTCGATCGTCGTTCGGGGCCACAGCGAATTGACCGCGACGCCGTCGCTCTTCAGTTCGGCGGCCAGCCCGACGGTCACCAGGCTCATCGAGTACTTCGCGATGCTGTAGGCGAGGTGGCCGGCGGTGAACCACTTCTCGTCGAGGCTGATCGGCGGCGACAGCGTCAGGATGTGCGGGTTCATCGACCGCCGCAGGTGCGGGATGGCCAGTTTGGACAGCAGGAACGTGCCGCGCGCGTTGATGTCCTGCATCAGGTCGTAGCGCTTCATGCTGACCTGCTCGGTCGGCGTCAGGTCGATCGCGCTCGCGTTGTTCACCACGATGTCGATGCCGCCGAACTGCTCGGCGGTCTTCGCCACCGCCGCCGCGACACCGTCGTCGTCGCGGACGTCGCCGATGATCGGCAACGCCTGCCCGCCCGCCTTCTCGATCGCCTCGGCCGCCGTGTAGATCGTGCCCGGCAGCTTCGGGTGCGGCTCGGCCGTCTTCGCCAGCAGGGCCACGTTCGCGCCATCGGCCGCCGCGCGCAGGGCGATCGCCTCGCCGATTCCGCGGCTGCCGCCGGACATGATGATCGTCTTGCCGTCCACTGTGGTCACAGCGACCTCCTAGTACGACTTCGGCAGGCCGAGGCTGTGCTGGCCGACGAAGTTGAGCACCATCTCGCGGCTCACCGGGGCGATCCGGCCCAGCCGCACCGCCGTGACCAGCGTGCCGAGGCCGTATTCGGTGGCCAGGCCGTTGCCGCCGTGGGTCTGGACGGCCTGGTCGGTCGCGCGGATGGCGACCTCGGCCGCCGCGTACTTCGCCATGTTGGCCGACTCGCCCGCGCCGAAGTCGTCGCCGGAGTCGTAGAGCGACGCCGCCTTCTGCGTCATCAGCTTCGCGAGCTCCAGCTCGATCTTGATCTCCGCGAGCGGGTGCGCGAGACCCTGGTGGGTACCGATCGGGGCGCCCCAGACCTGCCGCTCGTTCGCGTAGCCGACGGCCTTGGCCAGCGCGTACCGGGCGATGCCGAGCGAGAACGACGCGCCCATGATGCGTTCCGGGTTGAGGCCGGCGAACAGTTGCGCGATCGCCGCGTCCTCCTCGCCGACCAGCGCTTCGGCGGGCAGGTGGACGTCGTCGAGGAACAGCGAGAACTGGTTCTCCGGCGCGACGATGTCCATCGGGATCTTCGTGTGCTCGAAACCCGGGGTGCCGGTCGGCAGGATGAACAGCGCCGGCTTGAGGCGGCCGGTCTTCGCGTCCTCGGTGCGGCCGACGACCAGCACGGCGTCGGCCTCGTCCACGCCGGAGATGTAGACCTTGCGCCCGTTGAGGACCCAGCCGCCGGCGTCGCGCCGTGCGGTGGTGGTGATCTTGTGCGAGTTCGACCCGGCGTCCGGCTCGGTGATCGCGAACACCATCCGCTTGGTGCCGTCGGCGATGCCGGGCAGCCACTGCTTCTTCTGCTCGTCGGTGCCGAACCGGGAGATCACGGTGCCGCAGATGGCCGGCGAGACGACCATGAGCAGCAACGGCGAGCCCGCAGCGGCAAGCTCTTCGAGCACCGCGGCGAGGTCGGCGATGCCCGCGCCCCCGCCGCCGTACTCCTCGGGGATGTTGACGCCGAGGTAGCCCAGCCGCCCGGCCTCGTCCCACAGTTCGTGCGTCTTCTCGTCCGCGCGGGCCTTGCGGGCGTAGTACTCGTGCCCGTACTTGGCGCCGAGTTCGGCGACGGCCTTGCGAAGCGCGATCCGCTCCTCCGGCTCGACGAAGTTCATCGCGTTCATTCTGCTTCTCCCACCACCGCGAGGATCGTGCCCACTTCGACCTGCTGTCCGACCGTCACCGGAAGCTCCGTCACCACGCCGTCGGCGGGGGCGGCGATCCGGTGCTCCATCTTCATCGCTTCGAGCCACAGCAGCGGGTCGCCGGCCTTGACCGGGTCCCCCGCCTGCACGGCGAGCCGGACGACCGTGCCGGGCATCGGCGCCACCAGCGACCCCGCGGCCAGGGCCGCGTCCGGGTCCGCGAACCGCGGCTCGGCCTTCAGCGCCACCGAACCGAGCGTGGAGTCCACATAGGACACGCCGTCGTGCCGGGCGACGTCGAACGCGCGCCGCACGCCGCCGACGTCCAGCACGACCCGCCCCGGCTCGGCGCCGACCAGCCCGGCCTCGAAGCCGTCGGCGCGGAGGCCGTCGCGGGTCAGCGAGTAGACCACCTCGTACTCGCGGTCGGCCACCGTGAAGACCTTGCGCTGGCCGGCCGAGCGGACGTTGCGCCAGCCACTCGGCAGCCTGCTCTGCGTGGTCGCCGACGCCCGGTTGCCCGCCGCGTCCGCGAGTGCCGCCGCGAGCGCGGAGAGCCGTTCGGCGTCGGGCGTGGCCAGAGGTGCGGCGAGGGTGTCGAGGCCGTGCCGGTCGAAGAACGCCGTGTCGGTCTCCCCCGCCAGGAAGGCTTCGTGCCGCAGGATGTTCACGAGGAGGTCGCGGTTGGTGACGACGCCGTGGATCTTCGCCGCCGCCAGTGCCTTCGCGAGCCGGCGGGCGGCTTCGGCGCGGGTCGGCGCCCAGGTGATCACCTTGGCGAGCATCGGGTCGTAGTGGACACCCACCACGGACCCGGTCTCGAACCCGGAGTCGAGCCGCAGCCCGGGTCCGTGCGTGAACGAACGGTCCACGTCGGGTACTTCGAAGGTGTGCAGCGTGCCGCTCTGCGGCTGCCAGCCCGCGGCCGGGTCTTCGGCGTAGAGCCGGACCTCGATGGCGTGACCGACGGTGGGCGGCGGGCCGGCCGGCAGGCGCTCGCCCTCGGCGATCCGCAGCTGCAGGGCGACCAGGTCGAGGCCCGTGACGTTCTCGGTGACCGGGTGCTCCACCTGCAGCCGGGTGTTCATCTCGAGGAAGTAGAACCGGCCGTCCGACCCGGCGAGGAACTCGACCGTGCCCGCGCCGACGTAGTCGATCGCCTTGGCGGCCTTGCGCGCGGCTTCGAACAGCTCCTCGCGCATGGCCGCGTCGACGAACGGCGACGGCGCTTCCTCGACGACCTTCTGGTGCCGGCGCTGGATGGAGCACTCCCGCTCCCCCACCGCCCACACCGTGCCGTGCCGGTCGGCCAGCACCTGGACCTCGATGTGGCGCCCGGTCTCCAGGTAGCGCTCGCAGAAGACGGTCGGGTCGCCGAACGCCGACCCGGCCTCGGCACTGGCGCCTTCGACCGCCTCGGCCAGCTCGTCGAGCGAGCGAACCACGCGCATGCCGCGGCCGCCACCACCGGCGGACGCCTTGACCAGCAGCGGCAGGTCGTCCGCGGTCACCGAAGCCGGGTCCAGTTCGGACAGTACCGGCACCCCGGCCGCGGCCATCAGGCGCTTGGACTCCACTTTGGAGCCCATGGTCTCGATGGCCTCCGGCGGCGGCCCGACCCACGTCAGCCCGGCGTCGAGGACGGCCCGGGCGAACGCGGCGTTCTCGGACAGGAAGCCGTACCCGGGGTGGACGGCGTCGGCGCCGGTCTCGGCCGCGGCCTTGACCAGCAGTTCCGCCCGCAGGTACGTCTCGGACGGCGCGTTGCCGGGCAGCCGGACGGCCGCGTCGGCCTCCAGGGTGTGCGGCGCGGCGGCATCGGCGTCGGAGAACACCGCGACCGTGCCGATGCCGGCGTCGCGGCAGGTGCGGAAGACGCGGCGGGCGATCTCGCCGCGGTTGGCGACCAGCAGGTTCTGGATCATCGCTCGCTCACATCCGGAAGACGCCGAAGCCCTCGGCGCCCTTCACTGGTCCATTGTGGATCGCGGACAGGCTCAGGCCCAGCACGGTGCGGGTGTCGCGCGGGTCGATGATGCCGTCGTCGTAGAGCATGCCGGAGAGGAACATCGGCATCGACTCGGCCTCGATCTGCCCCTCGACCATGGCCCGCATGGCCTTGTCGTGTTCCTCGTTGTACTCCTGGCCACGGCTTTCGGCGGCCGCGCGGGCCACGATGGACAGCACGCCGGCCAGCTGCGCCGGGCCCATCACCGCGGACTTCGCGCTCGGCCAGGCGAACAGGAACCGGGGATCGTAGGCGCGGCCGCACATCCCGTAGTGCCCGGCGCCGTAGGAGGCTCCCATGAGGACGGACAGGTGCGGCACCTTCGAGTTCGAGACGGCGTTGATCATCATCGCGCCGTGCTTGATGATGCCGCTCTGCTCGTACTCCTTGCCGACCATGTAGCCGGTCGTGTTGTGCAGGAACACCAGCGGCGTGTGGATCTGGTTGGCCAGCTGGATGAACTGCGCGGCCTTCTGCGACTCCTCGCCGAACAGCACCCCCTGCGCGTTGGCCAGCACGCCGACCGGGTAGCCGTGGATGCTCGCCCAGCCGGTGACCAGGCTCGATCCGTAGAGCGGCTTGAACTCGTCGAAGTCGGAACCGTCGACGACGCGGGCGATCACCTCGCGCGGGTCGAACGGCACCTTGAGGTCGGTCGGGACGATGCCGAGCAGGTCCTCGCTGTCGTGGAGCGGCTCTTCGTAGTCCGGTTTCGGAGAAGGCCCCTGCTTGGTCCAGTTGAGCCGCTTGACGATGTTGCGGCCGAGCCGGATCGCGTCCTGCTCGTCGACGGCCAGGTAGTCGGCCAGGCCGGAGGTCCGCGCGTGCATCTCGGCCCCGCCCAGCGACTCGTCGTCGGACTCCTCGCCGGTCGCCATCTTGACCAGCGGCGGCCCGCCGAGGAACACCTTCGCGCGTTCCTTCACCATCACGACGTAGTCCGACATGCCCGGCAGGTACGCGCCGCCCGCCGTGGAGTTGCCGAAAACCAGCGCGATCGTCGGGCAGCCCGCGGCCGAGGCCCGCGTGAGGTCGCGGAAGATCCGGCCGCCGGGGATGAAGATCTCCTTCTGCGTCGGCAGGTCCGCGCCGCCGGACTCGACGAGGTTGATCGACGGCAGCCGGTTCTGCGCGGCGATGTCCGCGGCCCGGAAGCTCTTCTTCGTCGTCCACGGGTTGCTCGCGCCGCCCTTGACCGTCGGATCGCTGGCCGAGATCAGGCACTCGACGCCTTCGACGACCCCGATCCCGGTGACCAGGCTCGCGCCGACGCGGTAGTCGGTGCCCCAAGCGGCCAGCGGCGACAGCTCCAGGAACGGCGAATCCGCGTCGAGCAGCAGCTCGATCCGTTCCCGGGCCAGGAGCTTGCCGCGCTTGCGGTGCCGTTCGACGTACTTCTCGCCACCGCCGGCGACGGCCTTGGCGTGTTCGGCGTCGATCTCGGCGAGCTTCTCCAGCATCGCCTCGCGGTTCGCGCCGAACTCGGCGGCCCGCGTGTCCACTGTGGACCTCAGTGCAGTCACGAGGTGTATCCCAATCGCTTCGCGGCCAGGCCGGTGAGGATCTCGGTGGTGCCGCCGCCGATGCCGAGGATCCGGACGTCGCGGTAGTGCCGCTCCACTTCGGACTCGCGCATGTAGCCGAGCCCGCCGTGCAGCTGGACGGCCTCGCTGACCACCCATTCGGCGGCCTCGACGGCGGTGTTCTTGGCGAAACAGGCTTCGGCGATGACTTCCTCGCCCGAGACGTGCCGGATCGCGGCCTGCCGGGTGTAGGTGCGGGCCACGTCGATCTTGCGCGCCATTTCGGTGAGCTTGTGCTGGACGACCTGCCGCGAGATGAGCGGGCGGCCGAACGTCTCGCGCAGCCGGCACCAGTCCAGCGTCAGGTCGAGCGCCCGCTGGGCGTGCGCGTACGCCTGCACGGCCAGCGAAAGCCGCTCGGTGACGAACTGGGTGGCCACCTGGGCGAAGCCGCTGTTCTCGGCGCCGACGAGGTTCTCCGCCGGGACCCGGACGTCCACGTAGGACAGTTCGGCGGTGTCGGAGCAGAGCCAGCCCATCTTGTCGAGCTTGCGGCTCACCGTGAAGCCCGGCGTGCCGCGTTCGACGACGATCAGCGAGAGCCCGCGTGCGCCGTCGCCACCGGTGCGCACCACCGTCGTCACGAAGTCGGCGCGGCAGCCGGAGGTGATGAACGTCTTGGCGCCGTTGACGACGTACTCGTCGCCCTCGCGAACCGCGGTGGTGCGGATGCCGGCGACGTCGGACCCGCCGTCCGGTTCGGTGACGGCGAGGGACCCGATCTTGGTTCCGTCGAGGGTGGGCCGCACCCAGCGTTCGATCTGGACCGGGTCGCCGGCCTCGGCGATGTGCGGGACGGCGATGCCGCAGGTGAACAGCGACGCGAACAGGCCGCCGGAGCCGCCCGCGTAGTGCATCTCCTCGGCGACGACCAGGGCGTCGAGGTAGTTGCCGTCGCCCCCGCCGATCTCCTCGGGGAAGGCGACGCCGAGCAGGCCGAGGTCCCCGGCCTTGCGGTGCAGCTCGCGCGGCAGCTCGCCGGCGCGTTCCCAGTCGTCGAGGTGCGGCAGGACCTCCTGCTCGACGAACTTCCGCACGGTCTTGCGCAGTTCGGCCCGTTCGGGCGTCCGGAAGGGATCGGTCACCGGAGCACCTCGGGGACGTCGATCTCCCGCGACCGCAGCCACTCGCCGAGCGCCTTCGCCTGCGGGTCGAACCGCGCCTGCGACGCGACCCCCTCGCCGAGGATGCCTTCGACGACGAAGTTCATCGCCCGCAGGTTCGGCAGCAGGTACCGGGTCACCGGCAGGTCGGCGGTTTCGGGCAGCAGCAGCTTGAACTCCGCCACGGTGAGCCGGTGCACGAGCCACCGCCAGGCCTCTTCGGAGCGCACCCAGACGCCGACGTTGGCGTTGCCGCCCTTGTCGCCGCTGCGCGCCCCGGCGATCGTGCCCAGGGGCACCCGCCGCACCGGCCCGTGGCCGAGCGGTTCGGGCAGCGCGGGCTCGTCCACATCGGACAGATCCTGAGTGGACGCCGAAGGCGCTATGTCGACACGCATGCCGTCCGGCAGGACGGCGACGTGCGGCACCTTGCCGGCCGCCACGTGAGCCGCGGTGTAGACGCCGTACGGCGAGGCGTCCGACGGCGGCGCGATGACGTGGAACCCGGGGTAGCTGGCCAGCGCGAGTTCGACGGCGGCGCCGGTGAACGCGCGTCCGGCGACCTTCGGGTCGGCGTCCTTGACGGCGACGTGCAGCAGCGCGCTCGCGGTCTGCTCGGTGTCGGCGTCGGCGTGGTCGGTGCGGGCCAGGGTCCACCGGACGTCGGCGGGCGGACGGTCCTTCATGGACGCTTCGAGCTGTTCGCGCACCAGGGCGGCTTTCGCCTCGATGTCGAGTCCGGTGAGGACGAACGTCGTCTCGTTGCGGAACCCGCCGAGGGTGTTGAGGGCGACCTTCAGCGTCGGCGGCGGCGCTTCCCCGCGGACGCCGGAGATGCGGACGCGGTCCGGCCCGTCTTCGGTCAGCGACAGCGTGTCGAACCGGGTCGTGACGTCCGGCCCGGCGTACCGCGCGCCGGTGATCTCGTACAGCAGCTGGGCGGTGACGGTGCCGGCGTTCACCACACCGCCGGTGCCCGGGTGCTTGGTGATGACGCTGGAGCCGTCGGCTTCGATCTCGGCGATCGGGAAGCCGGGCACGCCGAGGGTGTGCTCGGTGAAGAAGGCGTAGTTGCCGCCGGTGGCCTGGGCCCCGCACTCGATGACGTGCCCGGCCGCGACCGCGCCGGCGAGCGCGTCGAAGTCGTCACGGGCCCAGCCGTAGTGCGCGGCGGCCGGGCCGACGATGACGGAGGCGTCGGTGACGCGGCCGGTGACGACGACGTCGGCGCCCGCGTTCAGGCACTCCGCGATGCCCCAGGCACCGAGGTAGGCGTTGGCGGTCAGCGGTTGGCCGAGGTCCAGCTCGTCGGCGCGGTGGACGAGGTCGTCGCCCTCGACGTGGGCGATCTTGACGTCGAGCCCGAGTTTCCCGGCCAGTTCGCGGAGCGCGCCGGCCAGCCCGGCCGGGTTGAGCCCCCCGGCGTTGGCGACGATCTTGACACCTTTTTCCTGCGCCAGCCCGAGGTTTTCCTCCATCTGGCGGAGGAAGGTCTTGGCGTAGCCGCGGGTGGCGTCCTTCATCCGGTCGCGGCCGAGGATGAGCATGGTCAATTCGGCGAGGTAGTCGCCGGTCAGGACGTCGAGCGGGCCGCCGGTGAGCATCTCGCGGACGGCGGAGAACCGATCGCCGTAGAACCCGGACGCGTTGCCGATGCGGTAGGTCATGCGAACTGCCCCGGCTTCCGGCCGTTGCCCGGCGGCCCGGCGAAGGCCTGCGCGATGCCGAGCCACTCTTCGACGTCGGCGCCGTGGGCGACGAGATCGGTGTCGGCGGGGTGCCGCCGCTGGGTGACGACCAGGCAGAAGTCCAGGGCGGTGCCGGTGAGCTTCTGCTCGGCGCCCTCGGGCCCGAAGGCCCAGGTGGAGCCGTCGGGCGCGGTGAGTTCGACGCGGAACTCCTCGGCCGGCGGGGCGAGCGAGTGGACCTTGTAGGCGAAGTCGCGGGTCCGGGTGCCGAAGCGGGCGATGTGCCAGAGGCGGGCGGTCGGCTCGCGGGTCAGGCCCAGGGTGTCGAAGATGTCCTGGCCGTGCGCCCAGGTTTCCATCATCCGCGCGGTCGCCATCGAGGCGGCGCTCATCGGGGGGCCGTACCAAGGGAGTTTCTGCCCGTCCGGCACCGCTTCCAGAGCCGCGGCCAGCAGCCGGCGGCCGTCACGCCAGTCTTCGAGGATCTCCCGCGGCGGCCGCTGCGCCCCGTCGGCGGCCCCGTCGTCGACGTAGGTCTCGCCGGCTTTGAGGAGCTCTTCGACCTCGGCCTGCCAGTTCTCCGGGTGCGCGGCCGCGATCAGGGCCTTGCGATCGGTCCAGGCCAGGTGCGCGATCTGGTGCGCGATCGTCCACCCCTCGGCGGGAGTCGCGCGCGCCCAGTCCGCGTCCGGGAGCGCCGCCACCGCGTCGTCGATCGTCTGTGTCTCCGCGTCGAGATCCCCGAGGATCACGCCGAGGTCCGCCATCGCCCGCCTCCTTGCGTCCTGAGGCCAGGGTGGCAGCGGTGGTCGGAAAAATCAAGCACGCCTGATTGTTTCTTGCCCGGCCACTGTCCCGAGGTCCACGCTTTGCGCCCGTTCGAGTGGTGAACTTGTGTTCGATGGTCGGTAATCTTGATCTATGTCCGACAGCGCTCGTTCGTCCGCCGAGGCGGTGGCTTTTGCCGACCGCCTGGGTGAGTTGCTCGCGTCTATGCGGTCTGCGGAGGCTGAGCTGGGGGCGCTGGTGGTGGAGATCGAGCAGCGTGGGGTGATGGAGGTGTTCGGGTACCGGTCTGTTGCCCGGTTGCTGGAGCACCTGGGTGACCTTCCGAGGTCGGCGGCGGAACGTCTGGTGAAGCGGGCTCGTTTGGTGAATCCGGGTCGCGCTCTCGATGGCACCCCGATCCCGGCCCTGGCGCCGGCGACGGGTGTTGCTGCTTTGTCCGGATCGCTGAGTGCTCCGATGATCGATGTGATCACCGGGGTGCTGGCCGAGGTTCCGCCTGAGCATCGTGACCGTGTCGAGGCTGATCTGCTCGCCTTCGCGGCCGAGGCTGGGCACAAGCAGGTTGCGGTCCTTGGTGCCCGGATCCTCGCCCACCTGGCTCCCGATGGTGCCGAGCCCGACGACACCGAACCTTTGACTCCCACCCGGGAGCTGTTTCTGCGTCGTCGAAGATCCGGGGTCTGGGAGTTGAACGGCAAGTTCGACGATGAGACCGGCACCCGTGCCAGTGTTCTGCTCGATGCTTTGGACGAGCGTCGTACCGGTGACGACGGGCCCGACCATCGCGCGATGCCGCAGCGTTACGGTGATGCGTTCTCCGACGCGATCGACCTGGCCCTCAACTCTCCGGACTTGCCGATGCAGGCCGGGGAACGGGCGCACGTCATGGTCGCGGTTTCCCTCACCGACCTGAAGTCCGGCGCCGGTCGGGCCACGCTCGGTGACACTGGCACGATGACCGCGGCCGAAGCCCGGGTCCATGCCTGTGACGCCATGGTCATCCCCGCGGTGTTGGGTGCGAAGAGTGAACCGCTCAACCTCGGGCGCCTCCGCCGTTTGATCTCCGCCGGACTTCGCCGGGCGTTGTTCCTGCGCGACCGCGGCTGTGCGTTCCCCGGCTGCCATCGCCCACCCCGGCACTGCCAGGGCCATCACATCCGGCATTGGGC